>NZ_KB891284.1 GCF_000373365.1 Parafrankia discariae | reverse complement strand
CCGGCGGCCACGGTCGTCACGCTGGTCAGCGAGCTCGGCGATGTAGGCGTCGACCTCGGCCTCCAACGCGGCCGCGAGCATCCGCCGGGCACCCTCCCGGACGATCTCATCGATCAGCGACGGGCTACCCGCCGAACCATCAGCGGGCGTGTTCTCCTCGGGGACTACCGTGAGCACGGGCGTGCCTTCCCGACCGACGCGCCAACGTCGGCCTGACTGAGACCCAAACCTCGATCACCGGGAAGGTACGCCCTCCCCAACCGATCCACAGGTCTTAACCATTGCTCCCCGGGAGAACAACCGGATCGAAGCCGACCACGGCCGGCTGAAAGCACGGCTGCGGCCGATGCGCGGACTGAAACGCCTCCGCTCCGTCCAGACCGTCAGCGACGGACACGCCCTGGTCCAGAACATCCGCCGCGGCCACTACGAACTCGGGATCGACACCAGACCGCAGCTACGGCTGGCCGCCGCGTTCACCGAACTCGCCGCCACAGTCCGACCGGCAGTCACCCCGACCGCTGGCATGCCCCGCCTCCCCGGAACGCAACAGCGCCGCTCAGCCGATGAAGCAGCTCGACGCCGTCCGACGTGGCGATCCAACCAACGGGCGCCGGCCGGGAGAAGGATGTCCGCACCGAGATCCGGTAGCTGGTTCCACGCTGCGGGGCCTCGATGCCCACGCTACCTGCCCACAAGATCGCCGATGGTGAGGAAAGCATCGGCGTGGCCCCGCCGAGCCGGCCCGAGGACAGGCGGGCATAGATTCGGGCTGTGCCAATACGCGATCTTGCCTACACCGTGTACACCCGTCGGCTCCGCGCGTCGCTCAAGGGAGCCGAGCTACCGGGGCACGTCGGCATGATCATGGACGGCAACCGCCGCTGGGCCCGCCAGATGGGGATGGCCAATCCCAGCCTCGGCCACAAGTTCGGCGCCGACCATGTCGAGGACGTGCTGTCGTGGTGCGAGGCGGCCGGGATCAAGCATGTGACCGTCTTCGTCTGCTCCACCGAGAACCTCGCCCACCGCGAGGATGCCGAGATCGCGTTCCTCATGCGGGTCATCGAGCAGGTTGTCTCCGACAAGATCGCGACTCCCGAACCAGCGTGGCAGATGCACATCGCCGGGCTGCTCGACGCGCTGCCGGACAGCACGGCCCGCGCGCTCAAGAACGCCGAGGAAGTCACCCGATCCTGCTCGACGGGGGCACACGTCACCCTCGCCGTGGGGTACGGCGGCCGGCAGGAGGTCGTCGACGCGTTCCGGGCCCTCCTGCACGAGCAGGCCGCGACGGGCGGCTCGCTGGCCGACCTGGCCGAGACCCTCACCGCCGAGGACGTCGCCCGCCACCTCTACACGGCCGGCCAGCCCGACCCCGACCTGGTCATCCGCACCAGCGGCGAGCAGCGCATGTCGAACTTCCTGCTCTGGCAGAGCGCGTACTCCGAGCTGTACTTCTGCGAGGCGTACTGGCCCGCGTTCCGCGAGATCGACTTCCTGCGGGCACTGCGTAGCTACGCCGCCCGTGGCCGTCGCCACGGCGCCTGACCCGGTGGCTTTCCGACGGCCTGCCGGCTCTGCCGCCGGCTCGCCGCCCGGTGCCACCGCCGGCGCGCGAAACCACCAGGTGGACCACGGCGCTCGACGGGGAAAAACAAGGCTCACGCCCGTCAAAGCCCCCGACGACGGCGCTGTTGCGTTCCGGGGAGGCGGGGCATGCCAGCGGCCGGGGTGACTGCCGGTCGGACTGTGGCGGCGAGTTCGGTGAACGCGGCGGCCAGCCGTAGCTGCGGTCTGGTGTCGATCCCGAGTTCGTAGTGGCCGCGGCGGATGTTCTGGACCAGGGCGTGTCCGTCGCTGACGGTCTGGACGGAGCGGAGGCGTTTCAGTCCGCGCATCGGCCGCAGCCGTGCTTTCAGCCGGCCGTGGTCGGCTTCGATCCGGTTGTTCTCCCGGGCGGCGTCGACGTGCCAGGCCTCGGGGAGCAGCTCGTCGAGGATCCGCGGGTAGACCGGGGCCTTGTCGGTGGTGACCTCGACCGGGGGGCGCCCATGCGTCACCGCTCGAACGAAGAACCGCCGGGCGGCGGCCTGGTCTCGCTGTGCGCTGGCCGGGACGTCGATGACCTGGCCGTGCTGGTCGACGGCCCGGTAGAGGTAGGTCCAGTGGCCGGAGACCTTGGCGTAGGTCTAGTCGATGAACCATCTGTCGTAGGGCCGGTGCCGGCACGACCGGGCCGTGTCGACCAGCAGGGGTGTGAAGCGCTGCACCCACCGGTAGATCGTGACGTGATCGACCTCGAGGCCGCGTTCCGCGAGGAGCTCCTCGACATCCCGATACGACAACGCGAACCGCAGATACCACCGGACGCCAGGACGATCACCTCAGGCGGGAACCGGAACCCCGCGAACTCCGACGTCGGAACCGGTGGACAGGCACCACGTCGACGCACCTTCGATCATGACTGATCGACGGCCGCGGGACAGCGGACTCCGCCGATGCAACAGTGCCCGGTGAGCACTCGCGGTGGTCGACGCCCGCCGGGGTACCGGTCGTCATGCCGTGTTCGGCTCGCATGCGGAGGACCGGACGTTGCCCTGGAGGGGCGCCGCACGTGAGACATCACGGGCCAGGAGCACAGGTGGTCATCGGACGTGGACGACGATGAGGCAGGTGTCGTCGTCGGTGTCGGACGCAGCGCCTGCCAGGAGGTGGTCTGCGTACGCCTCGACGTCGTCCACTGGGCGTTCCGCGAGACGGAACAGCGCTTCCATGGATTCGTCCAGCGAGGTCCCCCGTCGTTCGACCAGTCCGTCGGTGAACATCAGGAGGATGTCGTCACGTTCGAGGACGGTAGTGCGCTCCTCGTACTCGGCGTTGTCGACCGCACCGAGCAGAATGCCTTCGGGGACCGGGAGGTGTCGGGCGCGGCCGTCGCGCAGGAGCACCGGCGGGAGATGCCCAGCCTGGGACCACCGCAGCGTCCGGGTGAGGGGGTCGTAGCGCCCGCAGATCGCGGTCCCGGTGACCTGGTCGGTGAGGTGGTGGGTAATCGTGTTGAGCCAGCCGAGGAGCTGAGCCGGCCCTGCTCCGGTGACGGCGAGGCCCCGGAGGCTGTAGCGCAGGTTGACCATGGCGGTGACAGCGTCGATGCCATGGCCGGCGACGTCGCCGACGACAAGCAGAACGTCGCCGGTGGGCATGGTCACCGCGCTGTACCAGTCACCACCGACGAGATCGTCCTGTTCCGCCGGGCGGTAGCGGACCGCGATGTCCAACCGGGCTGATCGCGGCAGCGGCGCGGAGGTGGCGATGATCGCCTGTTGCAGGCGGAGCGCAAGCCGTTGCCTGTCCTCAGAAAGCCGTTCCGCCTGGGCGAGCCGGTCACGGGTGGCGGAGAGGGCTACGTGGGCGCCGTAGGCGGCGGTGATGTCCTGGTAGGCCCCGCGCACGGCGGTCCGGGTGCCGTCGGCGGCGGTGACCGGTTCGCCGAAGGCGCGGATGCTGCGGGTCGAGCCGTCGGAGTGCACCAAGCGGAACGCGCTCACCGCCGGTCGTCCCAGCCGGACGAGACTGTCCCGAAACAGTCGCACCCGCTCGGCGTCCTCGGGGTGGGCGTGCCCGTCCAGCTCTTCGAGCCGGATCGGGGGCTGCGGCCGAGGGCGGTGGAACACGGCGTGCGCGTTGTCGGTCCAGAGCAACTCGCCAGTGACGAGGTCCTGTTCCCAGCCGCCGAGCTGACCCAGCTTCTCCGCGTTCTCCAGCAAGGCGCGGAGCCGAGCGCTGTGGTCGGCGGCCCGCCACCCGACCGCGATCCCGTCGAACAGTCTGACCGCGCGGACCTCGAGGTCGACCACCTTCGCGACGCCCTCGACGAGCACGTGGACGGGAAACTGACGGGCGTGGAAGGGCTTCCCTGCAGCCATGGCCTGGAGCAGGTGTTCGAACAGTCCGCCGGGCGTCGTGGTAAGCGGGTAGAGGGTGAGGAACCGGCGGTCGAGCAGTTCGGCGCGGCTGCGACCGGCTGGGTCGACGAAGTCCTGGGTGAGGTGGTCGATGTGGAGATCGACGAGGTCTCCAGCCGGGTCTCGGACCGCGCGGGCGAGCATCGCGGATTCAAAAAGCCCGTCCAGGAGGGCTGGCAGCCAGTGAGCTCGCTGGTCGCGCGACGGGTCCCCGTGCAGAAAAAGTGCCTGCACCGCCACCTGAGCGGCCGCGAGCAACTGACGGCGAAGCACGTCGTGGAACTCCGCGGCGGGTGTAGGCCAGCAGACCTCCATCACCCCGACCAGGGTGCCGGCGTCGGTCATGGGGAGCAGCGCCCGTGCTGCCGCTCGGCTCCCGGCCGTGGGGACGGGTTCGCCGGGTGGGACGCCCCGGGGCCACCACTGGGCGGCCGCGTCGTGGAGGACGCGCAGGGGGAGGCTGTCGAACTGCGGCGGCACACGTGACCAGCGGCTGGCGTCGAGCGAGCTGAGACCAGTGTGTCCGACCAGGCCGAGGCTGCCGTCCGGCTCCAACACCCACAGCACGACCGATTGTGCTCCTGACCCCGCGAGCATCTGGTCGAACACCGCGGCGGCGACGTCGTCGCCGCCGGCCGCGGCGTGCGCCTCGACCTGCGCGAGCCGCGCCTCCCGCCGCCGACTGACAGGCAGATCCGGGTGCGCGATTTCGTCGAGGGCGGTCTGGTCGACGAGGTCGAGCGCGAGTTCCCGCATTGGGACACCGGTCTGGTCGGCGAGCCGTGCCAGTTGCGCGGCGGCTTCCGTAGGAGAGCAGCGCAGACGCTCCATGAGGACACCTTTGGCGAGCTCCACCACAGCCTGGGCGGTCCGCCGCTCCCGTTCGAGGTCGAGCTCGGACTGCAGGCGGGCGACCAGCGTGGTCCACGACCGCCAGCGGGAGTCGTTGACAGCTTCGCCGCCGCCCACTCGACCTCCAGAGTCCGCCTGCCAGCCCGAGGGGACGCACGTTCTGCCACCAGGAGCGAGCTTCTGGTCACCGGCGCGTATGCGGCGGCTCACCCGCACATGCCTTCGGCTGTGTTTACCCTAGTCCACCGCTCTGGACCTAAAATTGATCGATGCCCGGGTACATGGGCCGACATCTGGAGCTCGCGTGACTGAGGCTGGGACGTTCAACCGAGCACTCGACGACGGCGCTCTTCGTCGCCTGCTCGCTGGCCTGTCGGCGGTGCGTGGCGGTGACTTCGGCACCAGACTGCCGCAGAGCGGCGACGCGCTGCTGGACGAGATCGCCACCGTGTTCAACGGGATGGCAGAGCAGCTGGCGCTGTTCACCTCCGAGGTCACCCGGGTCTCGCGGGAGGTCGGCACCGAGGGCAAACTCGGTGGCCAGGCCGTGGTGCCCGGCGTGTCGGGCACCTGGAAGGACCTCACCGACTCAGTCAACGCGATGGCGGGCAACCTGACCGGGCAGGTCCGCGACATCGCGCAGGTCGCCACAGCGGTGGCCCGGGGCGACCTGACGCAGAAGATCACCGTGCCGGCCCAGGGCGAGATCCTCGAGCTGAAGAGCACGATCAACACGATGGTCGGGCAGCTGTCATCGTTCGCCGACGAGGTGACCCGGGTGGCGCGGGAGGTCGGCACCGAGGGCCGGCTCGGTGGTCAGGCCGACATCAAGGGTGTCGCGGGTACGTGGAAGGACCTCACCGAGTCGGTGAACGTCATGGCCGCCAACCTGACCGACCAGGTACGTTCGATCGCGCAGGTGACGACGGCGGTGGCCAAGGGCGACCTGTCACAGAAGATCAGAGTCGACGCCCGCGGCGAGATCCTGGAACTCAAGGAGACCATCAACACGATGGTCGACCAGCTGTCCGCGTTCGCCGACGAGGTCACCCGGGTCGCCCGCGAGGTCGGCACCCAGGGCAACCTCGGCGGCCAGGCCAACGTCCGCGGTGTGTCGGGCACCTGGAAGGACCTGACGGACAACGTCAACGTGATGGCGTCCAACCTGACGGCCCAGGTCCGCTCGATCGCTCAGGTGGCCACGGCGGTCGCTCGGGGTGACCTGTCACAGAAGATCACGGTCGAGGCGAAGGGCGAGGTCGCGGCGCTCGCGCAGACCATCAACACGATGGTTGACCAGCTGTCGTCGTTCGCCGCCGAGGTGACCCGGGTCGCCCGGGAGGTCGGCACCGAAGGGATACTCGGCGGCCAGGCCGACGTCATGGGCGTGTCGGGCACCTGGAAGGACCTCACCGACAACGTCAACTCGATGGCGAACAACCTGACCAGCCAGGTCCGCAACATCGCCCAGGTGACCACGGCCGTCGCGCAGGGCGATCTGTCGAAGAAGATCGACGTGGACGCCCGGGGCGAGATCCTCGAGCTCAAGACGACGATCAACACGATGGTCGACCAGCTCTCGTCGTTCGCCGCCGAGGTCACCCGGGTCGCCCGGGAGGTCGGCACCGACGGCGCCCTGGGCGGTCAGGCCGAGGTCGAGGGCGTGTCCGGGACGTGGAAACGGCTGACCGAGAACGTCAACGAGCTCGCCGGCAACCTGACCCGTCAGGTGCGGGCGATCGCCGAGGTCACCAGCGCGGTGGCCACCGGCGACCTGACCCGATCAATCACGGTCGAGGCGAAGGGTGAGGTCGCCGAGCTCAAGGACAACATCAACGCGATGGTGAAGTCGCTGCGGGAGACCACCCGGGCCAACCAGGAACAGGACTGGCTCAAGACCAACCTGGCCCGGGTCTCCGGCCTGATGCAAGGACACCGCGACCTCGCCACCGTCGCCGAACTGGTGATGGACGAACTCACGCCGTTGGTCGACGCCCAGCACGGCACGTTCTTCCTCACCGACGTCGCCCACGGCGACGCGGTGCTGCGGCTCATCGCCAGCTACGGCTACGCCGAGAACGCGGCTGTGCCGGTGACCTTCAAGGTCGGCGAGTCGCTGCTGGGTCAGGCGGCGAGGACGAAAAAGCCGATCCTGGTCGCCGAGACGCCGGCCGACTACGTCCGGATCTCCTCCAGCCTGGGCCAGGCCAGACCAGTCAACCTGATCGTGTTTCCGATCCTGTTCGAGGACCGGGTGCTCGGCGTCATCGAACTCGCCTCGTTCACACCGTTCACCGAGGTGCACCGGGACTTCCTGAACCAGCTGATGGAAACCATCGGCGTCATCGTCAACACGATCATCGCCAACTCGCGGACCGACGCGCTACTCGTCGAGTCGCAGCGACTGGCCGGCGAGCTGCAGGCCCGGTCCGGCGAGCTGCAGGTTCGGCAGGAGGAGCTGCAACGGTCCAACGCCGACCTCGAGGAGAAGGCGGCGCTGCTGGAACGTCAGAACCGGGACATCGAGATCAAGAACATCGAGATCGAGCAGGCCCGGCAGGAGATCGAGGAGCGGGCCCAGCAGCTCGCGCTGGCCTCCAAGTACAAGTCCGAGTTCCTGGCCAACATGTCCCACGAACTGCGGACTCCGCTGAACAGTTTGCTGGTGCTGGCGCGGCTGCTGGCGCAGAACCCGACCCGCAACCTCACACCCAAGCAGGTCGAGTTCGCCAACGTCATCCATTCGGCCGGCTCGGACCTGCTGCAGCTCATCAACGACATCCTGGATCTGTCCAAGGTCGAGGCCGGCAAGATGGACGTCCACCGGGAGTGGGCCGACCTCGGCAAGCTGGTCGACGACCTGCAGGCGACGTTCCAGCCGCTGACTGCCGAGAAGGGCCTCGACTTCACCGTCGAGGTCGCACCGGGCGTGCCGACCCGGCTGTTCACCGACGAGCAACGGCTCGAGCAGGTGCTGCGCAACCTCCTCTCGAACGCCGTCAAGTTCACCGAGGACGGCCAGGTGGCGCTGCGCATCCACACCCGTCACGCCTGCGAACCCGACGGCCGCGCCACCTCGACGATCGCGTTCGCCGTCGTCGACACCGGCGTGGGCATCTCCGACGAGAACCTCAAGCGGATCTTCGGCGCCTTCCAACAGGGCGACGGCACCACCAGCCGCAAGTACGGCGGCACCGGGCTCGGCCTGTCCATCTCCCGTGAGGTCGCGGCGCTGCTCGACGGCGACATCCGCGTGGAAAGCGAATTCGGACGCGGCAGCACCTTCACCCTCCACCTCCCACTGGACGATCTGCCGCCGCCTGGAACCGCATCGTCCGAGCCGGCACCGTTCCTGCCGGCGCGATCCGGGGTAGCGCAGTACGAGGCCATCGCCCAGAACGTGGCGGCCGATCCCGCGGCCCGGCCGGCTCACCCGGCTCAGGCCGGCCAGCCGGACGAGCCGGTACTGCCGTCGTCCGGCGAGGCGCCGCCGGACCGCCGCCTGCTGGTCCTCGAACCCGAGTCCAACGGACTGCTCGGTCTGATCGCGCAGCGGGCATCGGCGGACCTCGCCGACACCCACGGCCCCGTCCGGCTCGTCACGGTCACCACGCCGGACGACGCCGTCCAAGCCCTGGCAGCGACGCCGCACCGCTGCGTGGTGCTCGACCTGACGCTGCCTGACGCCTCGGCGTTCGCATTCCTGCAGCGGCTTCAGGAGGACGCGGACCTGCGGGACCTCCCCGTCCTCGCCCACCCCACCCAGAAGATGCACGACGCGCACGAGCGGCTGGCGCAGGCGCGGTACCGGACCCTCCGGCTGGAGCTGCTTCCGTCGCTGGACGAGGTGCGGGAACGCATCACCCTGCACCTGTCCGCCGACCGGCCTGATGATTTGCCGCCGCTGCTCGCCGACGACTCGGCGGCCGTCGAGCGCGCCGGCGTGACCGAGCCGCCCGCCCGTCCCCAGCTGCGCGAGCGGAAGATCCTCGTGATCGACGACGACGTCCGGAACGTGTTCGCGATCTCGAGCGTGCTCGAGGTCTACGGACTCACTGTGCTGCACGCCTCGAACGGCCGGGAAGGCATCGAGATGCTGCTCGGCAACCCCGACGTCGACCTGATCCTGATGGACGTGATGATGCCTGAGATGGACGGCTACGCGACCATGAGCGCCATCCGGGAGATGCCGCGCTTCGCGGACCTGCCGATCATCGCCGTCACCGCGAAGGTGATGCAGAGCGACCGGGAGAAATGTCTCGCCGCGGGTGCGACCGACTTCGTTGCCAAGCCGGTGGACACCGAGATGCTGCTGGCTCGGATCGAGCAGCGGATGCCTGGTCGGTAGCCGTCGAAACGGGCTCAACGCAATTGAGGGTGTAGCCGCGGGCCTTGGCTCGCCGGTTTGGGCGCCCCTCATGATGTGGTCGGGAAATCGTTACCCGCGAGCGGAGCCGCGGACGTTTCAGCAGTCCGCCAGAGCCGCCTTGTCCGACCGTAGATGGTGCCGGGCTGATCGAGATGGGTCAGCGCATCGGCGCCACTTCTGCGGTGTCCGATCAGCGTGATGGCATCGCGAACGTCCTCGGAACTGACCGTCCGATCGGTTAGGCGCCCGCTTCTTCCGGCGGCTAACTCGACTACCGTAGCTGTCGGCGGCGATCATTTCTTGGTGGACGCCCCTGGTTCGGTCGCGGAGTACCGCGCGGCGACGGTGCGGACGGCCTCGTCGACTACCTGAGCGACGCGCACGGCGCTCACCTTCCAGTCGGGCACGAGGAGTGTTGGCCAGAAGACGTAGTTTGAGATCATACCCAGGAACTGGGTGGCTGCGAGGTCCGCATCCTCGACCCGCACCGTTCCCGCCTCGTGCTCAGCTAGGAGGTAGCGGCGTACAGACTCGAAGTAGGGCATCTTCCCGTGGGAGAACTGCGCATGGGCCAACTCGGGGAACCGCGGCAGCTCGGCGATGACGATCCGGAACAGGTCGGTCATCTGGGGTCGGCTCAACAGGTCGGCGTAGCGGCGACCGATGGCGCTGAGCCCGTCGACGACGTTGCCTGCCGGCGGAGGATCCTCCTCGTCAGCGTGGGACCAGGACTCAGTGACAATGGCGTCAAACAGGGCAGCCTTGCTGGGAAACTGCTTGAACAAGGTGGCTCGCGAGACGCCCGAGCGCTCCGCGATCCGCGCCAGCGACGTCCGGTCGTAGCCCAGCTCGAGGAACAGCGCGGTCGCAGCCGTCACGATCAGCGCGCGCTTCTCCTCGGCGACGCGTTGGTGATAGGTCGGCAGGACGCTGCTCATGGGACCGAGCATACGAGGTGAGTGGCTTGACTCGCCACCGTCGACGGCCTAGGGTCGACTTGATGGTGAGTCGCTCGACTCACCATTGGTCGCCGTTATCGGCGATGATCCTGATCAGACACCCACGCACCTAAGGAACGTCTCGTGACCCGCTTCGACAGCCAGACCGTGCTCGTGACCGGCGGGACCGGTGGCCAGGGCTCGAGCCACGTCCGCGCCTTTCACGCCGAGGGAGCGAACGTGGTGATCGGCGACATCGACGCTGCCCGCGGCGCCGCTCTGGCTGACGAACTCGGAACCCGTGCTCGCTTCACCCACCTCGACGTCACCGACGAGAGCTCGTGGTTCGCCGCTGTCCGTGCCGCCGAGGACGCCTTCGGCGCTCTGAACATGCTCGTCAATAACGCCGGCGTCCAGAATCCGCCGGCGCCGATCGAGCACACGGAGCGGACCACGTGGTCGCGCATCCTCGACATCAACCTCACAGGCACCTTCCTCGGCATCAAGGTCGCCGCACCCGCTCTGCGCCGCGCGGCAGGAGGAGCCATCGTCAACATCGCCTCGACCATGGGCCTGGGTGGCACGGCTCACTACGCGCCCTACGTCGCCAGCAAGTGGGCCGTGCGAGGACTCACCCGAACGGCAGCGCTTGAGCTCGGCCGCGACCACATCCGCGTGAACACCATCCACCCCGGCGTGATCGCGACCTCCTTCATCCATGAACCGGCAGCTGGCGCCACCGCGGCAATCGCCGACTTCTACTCACCCGACCCGTTCGCCATCCCCCGGCTTGGAGAGCCGACCGACGTCACCCGGCTTCTCCTGTTCCTCACCTCATCAGACGCGTCGTTCATCACGGGTTCGGAGTACGTCATTGACGGTGGACTCCTCCTCGGCCCCGCCCTTCAGACCGAGACCGTATGAGCACTCCATACACGACTCGATCGAACAACTCCGTCCGGGACGTGTTTCTGTCGCATCTGCCCGACCCCATCCGGCGAGCCATCGAGATCACACCCGCCGCGGGCACCCGAGAGCGGATCGTCGACATCACGACGCTGGGACGCCGCACCGGCCGACCACGACGCATCGAGATCTTCTTCTACCGAGCCGCCGGCAAGACCTACCTGTGTAGCGGCGCCGGCGGGACCGCAACCGACTGGCATGCGAACCTGCTCGCCAATCCCGAATTCACCTTCCACCTCAAGAACGGGATCCGCGCAGATCTGCCCGCGCGGGCCATGCCGGTCACCGACGCAGCCGAACGTCAGGCCGTCCTGGCGGAGATCGTCGCGGATCTCAATCAGCCCCACGATCCCGGCACCATCCGGCCGACACGGCTCGAGGATTGGGCCGACAGCCGACTGATCCGCATTAGCTTCTGCCACCGGCCGTGATCACAAGATGGTTCGGCAGATGACCTAGACTCATCCGCCGGTAGAACCCCTAAGTAGCTTCAACCTCCACGTGCTCACCAGTGGCGAACAGGTGCCGATCGGCCTGTGTCTCGCTGAGCAGCGCGCCTCGGGTGTGCAGGGTCCGTCGCTGTAGAGGGGAGTCCACCCTTCATGCCGCGGCGGCCGGGGATGGCCTGCTGAGATCAGCGTCGGCACCGGTCCAGGGCGTCGCCGGGCCAAACCAGAGCAGGTGGAAGGGATTCATCACGGATGAGAATTGATTTTGGGGGCCTGGGATAGACGTCGAGGTCTCCCGAGATGGAAGTTCTCACGCTCACCATCTGGAAGACCTGACATGCCCGACGCTACCGTCGGCGAGCGCGCAGATGCGTTCGCACGTCCCGACCTGTCCACCTTCTGCCGACTCGACGAGCTCGGCCTCGTCATTACCGGCCAGCGCCTCGAGCCTGACCGCGCGGTCCTCGCGTGCCGGGTCCTGGAACCCGATCAATGGTGCCGCCGCTGCGGCTGCGAAGGGTCTCCACGCGACACCGTGACCCGACGGCTGGCGCACGAGCCGTTCGGGTGGCGACCCACGACGCTGCTGGTCACGATCCGCCGCTACCGATGCGCCGGCTGCGGTCACGTCTGGCGCCAAGACTGCAGCCTGGCGGCCGACCCGCGAGCGAAGCTCTCTCGTCGCGGGCTGCGGTGGGCCCTTGAAGGGATCGTGTGTCAGCACCTCACTGTCGCTCGGGTCGCCGAGGGTCTCGGGATCGCGTGGAACACCGCTAACGACGCCGTGTTGTCCGAGGGCAAGCGGGCCCTGATCGACGATGCCACCAGGTTCGACGGGGTCAGAGTTCTTGGCGTCGACGAGCATGTGTGGCGCCACACCCGACGCGGCGACAAGTACGTCACCGTGATCATCGACCTGACCGGCATCCGCGACGGGACCGGACCCTACCTGCCAAGCTGGTTCGAGGCAGAGGATGTCTGTTAACCAGTGACGAGGGCGGGTTGGGAGCTTGATCTAGATGGATGCGGGGCTGACAGCGGCTCGCTGGCCGGTTGACGATGGTCGGGTGAGCGAGGACGAGACGCAGCGCCGGCGGCCGGATCCGGAGGTGCCCGCGAAGGCACGGCGCCGGCAGTTCTCTTCGGGCTACAAGATGCGGATCCTGGCGGAGTACGAGGCGGCGACCGCGTCGGGTGCGAAGGGCGCGATCC
>NZ_KB891283.1 GCF_000373365.1 Parafrankia discariae | reverse complement strand
AACCTGAAGATGGTCTCGGTCGAGAGCGGCATCGGCTGGATCCCCTTCATGCTCGAGGCGATGGACTACGAGCTCGAGGAGAACGCGCCGGAGTACTTCCACAANCTGCAGAAGCTGCCGTCGGAGTACTTCGCCTCGAACTGGTACGCGACCTTCTGGTTCGAGAAGGGCCGCGGCGACCTCCAGCACCTCGTCGACACCGTCGGCGAGGACAACATCATGTTCGAGACCGACTTCCCGCACCCGACGAGCCTGCACCCGAACCCGCTCGGCCTGGTCGGCGAGACGATCGCCACGCTCCGCCCCGAGACGCGGCGCAAGGTCATGGGCGGCAACGCGGTCAAGCTCTACCGCGTCTGACCCAGGCCGGATCACTCAGGGTTCACGAGGCCGGTCCGGCGGTCGCCCGCCACGCCGCCGACGGCTCCTCGATCCGGTAGAGCCGGGTGGCGTTCTCCCAGAGGATCTTCCGGCGCGCGCCGGCGGCGACGTGCCCGAGGCCGGAGGTGATGGTCTCCTGGATGTTCCCGAACAGGCAGGTGGTGTGCGGGAAATCGGTCTCGAAGAGGATGTTGTCGATCGGCATCAGGTCGAGGAAGTGCTTCGGGGCCAACGACTCGAACCAGTAGGTGACGAAGACGCTCTGCCGGAACAGGTCGGACGGCAGCATGTCTCCCGGCTGGCGTTCCCGGCCCGGGCGGAACGCGCCGAGCCAGCTGTAGTCGGTGGCCTCGAGCATGAACGGAAGCCAGCCGATACCGCTCTCCACCGAGACGAACTTCAGCTCGGGATAGCGGGACAGCACGCCCGACGTGATCAGATCCGAGCACTGGACGCCGTTCTTCATGAACAGGCTCACCGCGCAGTAGGCCTGCGCCCCGTTCACCCCGTGCTGGGCGTAGCGCTCCGGGGTGGACAGCTCCAGGGTGTCTCCGGCGCTGCCGATGTGGAAGTGGATCGGCAGGTCGGCCGCCCGGGCGACCTCCCAGAGCGGGTTCCAGTGCGGTGAGCCGAGCACGGGCAGCCCGTAACGCTGCGGCTCGCCGGTGAACAGGATGCCGCGCGCGCCCAGCGGGACGCACCGCTCGATCTCCCGAACGGTCTCGTCGATGTCCCAGAACGGGGTGGCGACCACCGGCAGCAGCCGGCGCAGGTCGGCCGAGGACCAGTCGAGGAGGAAGTCGTTGTAGGCCGAGACGCACAGCAGTTTGAGCGTGTCGTCCTTCAGTTTCAGGAAGTTCTCGCTGCCGAACCCGCCCACGTTCGGGTAGAGCACCTGGGCCCAGATGCCCGCCTCGTCCATGTACCGCAGGCGGGCGTCCGCCTGGTAGGCACCCGGGTGGCAGTCCTCGTAGGTCTGCGGGTACTCGGGCGGGAACGTCGGCCAGCCGGCGGGGGCCGTCACGCCGACCGGGGCCAACCGCTCCCCGTGGAGCACCCAGGTGTCCGCCGTGCCCTGCCGCACCACGTGCGGGACGTCCTCGCGGTATTTCGCCGGGACCCGGGCGGTCCACACGTCCGGCGGCTCGGTGATGTGGCTGTCCGCGTCGATGATCAGTTCTGGCGCTGCCATTTCCCCTGCTCTCCTGGTTTCGTCCCGATAGCCTCAAGAACCATCATCAGCGCATGGCCCGCGGCCGTCTTTGCGCATTCGGTCAGTTTCTTGTTCGTTTCGGCGTGGCCGCTCGGCCGGAGCACTCGGCGGAGGCCTTTTCGGGGCCGAGTCAGGAATCCGTTCCGGCGAGTCGCCGAACGCCTTTCTTGCGCACGGCGACGTCTCCGGTGGCGCACGCCCGGCAGGCCAGCCGTAGCTCGACGAGATCGCGGCGGCGCGCACCGGGCAGTCGGTTCTCGAGAGCGTCGCGTTCCTCTTCGTCCGCGGGTGTCAGGTGCTCGGCGCCACTGAGTACCTCGACGTGGCACACCGTGCAGCTGGCCTGGCCGTGGCACACGGTGGGCCAGTGATACCCGAGCCGCCACGCGGCCTCGATGATCGTTTCGCCAGGCTCGGGGGTGAGGTCCGCGCCGAGGGGCTCGACCCGGACCAGCGGCCGCCCGGCCCGCCCGCCGTCCGGCCCGGTCACGTCGCCACAGGGTCGGCGGAGACGACGTGCGCCGCGTGCTTCATGCCGATGTAGGAGAAGACGCAGCTGTTCCCGATGCTGGCGCCCGCTCCCAGATAGGTGCGCCCCATCACCGACGCGGTGCAGTTCCCGGCGGCGTACAGACCCGGGATCGGGTCGTGGTCGGTGTCGAGCACCCGGGCGAACTCGTCGCAGAGCAGCCCGCCGCTCGTCCCCACATCGCCCGGGTAGAGCTCGACCGCGTAGAAGGGCGCCTTCTCCACGGGCGCGAGCGAGGCGTTCGGCCGGTTGCCGTAGTCGCCCTGGTACCGCTCGTGCGCGCCTTCGCCGCGGTGGAAGTCGGGGTCGGTGCCCTGCCTCGCGAACCCGTTGAACCGCTCGACCGTGGCGGCCAGCCCGTCCGGGTCGATGCCGCACGCCCGCGCCAGTCCCTCCAACGTGTCGGCCCTCTTCATGTAGCCGCTGGCGATCCACTCCCCGGGGGTGTTGGCACGGAACGCGAACAGGTAACGGCCGCGGTGGCGGGAGTCCATGACCAGCCAGCTCGGAATGGACTCACCGGCGGTGTTGTGCGCGTACATCCGCCGCCCGGCCTCCATGTAGGAGACCGCCTCGTTGAAGTACCGCCGGCCGGCCCGGTCGACGATGATCGAGCCCGGCTTGCTGCGCTCGCCGGTGTGCAGGCTCGGCCGTCCGCCGGGCTGGATGGAGGCCGGGATCCACAACGCCTCGTCCATGAGGTCGACGGCGGCACCGACCCGCTGGGCGGCCTCGATCGCCTCACCGGTGTCCCCGGGGTTGGCGATGGTCCACGACCCGTCGTTCGGCTGCTTCGAGTAGCGCCGGCGCAGGTCGGCGTTGCGGGCGAAACCGCCCGAGCTCAGCAGCACGCCGCGGCGGGCCCGGATCCGGACGGTCCGCCCGTCGCGGCTGGCCACGACGCCGGCCACCCGGCCGTCCTCGACGATCAGGTCGACCAGCCCGGTGTCCGTCCAGACCGTCGCCCCGGCCGCCAGCGCCGCCTCCAGGGCCTGCGCGACCAGGGCCGCGCCGTTGGCCAGCCGGGCCTGTCTCCGGAGCCGGCCCACGGCCGTGCGCAGCCCCACTCTGAGAGCGGTGCGCACGGCCCTCGGCCGCCGTTTGATCAGCTGGAGGGTGGACGCCTCGCGAGTCATCACGACGATGCCCAGCGCGGCCGTCATCCCCGGCATCAGTTTCTCGCGCCACGGGCCGAGCCTCCTGGCGTCGGTCACCGCGGGTTCGATGGAGCGGCCGCGGGCACTGCCGCCGCGGATTCCCGCCACCTGCGCGTAGTAGTCGCTGTAGCCTTCGCACCGCTCGAAACGCAACCCCAGGCCCTGCAGGAAGCGGACCATGTCGGAGCCCTCGGTGATGTAGGCGATCCGTCGCTCACGCGACGAGGCGGGGCCGACGTCGCCCACCACCGACTCGAAGTACGCCAGCGCGTCCTCCAGCGAGTCCGGGACACCGTCGGCCCGCATGAGCGGGTTGTCCGGCAGCCACAGCACGCCGCCCGACATGGCCGTGGACCCGCCGATCATCGACTGTTTCTCGATCACCAGCGTGTCCAGGCCGCTCGTCGCCGCGGCCACGGCGCCGCACAGACCACCACCCGATCCCACGACGACGACGTCGGTGGTCCGGTCGTATGCGGCCTGGTCGTACGTGGTCCCGTCGTCAGCGGTGCTGTCCGAGTCCGCCACGGTGAACCCCCACTTGAAGCGATCGGGATGACGTTGCCGGTGGTGAGCGGGAACCCGCTAGCCGGCGAGATAGCGGTCGAGTTCCGCGTGCATGTTGCCGATGGCCGGCTCCCACCGGGCCGCGAGACGATGCTCGCGGAAGCCGCGCGAGTGCAGGCCGCGCTGCTGGCGTCCGATGTTGCCGAAGTCCTGGCGTGGGATCAGGCCCCAGTTCTCGGTGTCGTCGGGGGCGAAGCGCCCTTTCAGCGTCGCCCGGCCGGGCTCGGCGCCCTCCGGGTACATGGTCAGCGACCACACCTCGAAGCGGCACTTCTCGGGGTCGTTCCCGTACGGGCGGACCCGGTAGGACAGCGCGTTGCCGTACAGGGGAAGCACCATGAAGTTCGGGAAGAGGAACACCTCACCACCCCAGAGACGTATCCCCTCGGGCGTCGGGCGCAGCGGGATTCCGGCGCCGGCGGCGTAGTCGAACAGCGCCTTGATCGCCGCGGTCGGGAAGTCCTCACCGGGCGGCACCAGCTTCCGGAGTCCCTCGAAGACGTGCAGGTCCCGCTCGAGGGTCATCGCGTCCTGGCCTTCCCACAGCAGCCGGGAACGCGCGAGGAAGGCTTCCGCTCCGCGCCCCTCCGAGACGCCCCCGGCCGCGGGGTCGAACTTTCCCTGGAAGCGGGCGTGGCCGTTCGCCAGCGCGGTGTAGTCGACGGTTCCCACCGGATAGTCCTCGCCCATCCCGAAGGAGAGCTGGGGATGCGTCGCCATCACGTGGTAGCCCTCGTGGAAGGCCTCCTGCGCGACTTTCCAGTTCGCGTCCAGGATGGTTTCCTTCCACCACCACACGCGCAGGTTCTCGACGCCGACCGTCTCCAGAATCTCGGCTCCGGGTGACAGCGCCTCCCGCAGCGGTCGGGCGTGCTCGTCCATGTTGATCCACACGCAGGCGCCCCACGTGTCGACTCGGCACTCGCGCAGCCGGAGGTCCTCCGGGCGCAGCGTCTCCGGCGCGAAGCCGTCGGCGCCGTACACGAACGAGTTGCTGCCGTCGAGGTTCCAGCGCCAGCCGTGGAACGGGCACACGATCTGGCCGCCGAGCAGCCGCCCGGAACCCGTGCACAGCTGGGTGGCCCGGTGCCGGCAGGCGTTGTGGAAGGCCCTGATAGACAGATCGGGCTGCCGCACGATCAGAACGGACTGGTCGCAGATCTCGTACTCGACGAAGTCGCCGGGCCGCGGGATCTCCTCCAGCCGGCAGGCCATCTGCCAGACGCGCGGCCACAGATACTCGTTCTCGAGCTCGAAGAAGTTCCGGTCGTAATAACGCTCGCGTGGTATCCGTAACGGGTCCCGGATGGCGAACGGAACATCCCGGGCCGGGCTGTGGGCGGAGTCCCGGGAAGGATCGGCCCGGCGGTCGTCGGTGACGGCCATCGGCGTACACCTCCTTTCAGCGCCGGCGTCGGACTGTCCGGGCCGGCGGACGCCTGTCAATGTCGGTGTCAGCCGAGGGCTCTGATCGTCCCGATCTCGGCACCGATCTCGTAGACGGTCTCCACCGCGCCGCTCCAGTGCACGGTTCCGGACGCGCCGGCTTCCACCTCGGTCTCAGCCTTGTCCGTCGCGATGATGAACAGCGGGTCACCCTCCTCGACCCGCGCCCCCTCCGCCACGAGAAGCTCGATCAGCTCAGCCTCCGAGATCGCGACCGATACCCGTGGAATACGGATCGTGAAGTCAGCCACGTGCGCCTTCCCTGGTGGTTTTCCAGCGCAGCGTCCGGTGGACCGCCGCGATGATCTTCGCGGAGTTCGGGTAGATCTGTGACTCCAGCGCCGGCGGTGCCGGGTTGGGTACGAAACGGGCACCCACCCGCTCCACCGGTGCCGCGAGGCGGTCGAACAGCTCGTTCTGGATGATCGCGGCGATCTCCGCTCCCGGTCCGGCGAACTGCACCGCGTCGTGCACCACCACCGCCCGCGTCGTCCGGTGCACCGACTCGAGGATCGCCGCCGTGTCGAGCGGGACGAGGGTGCGCAGATCGAGTACCTCGGCGCTGATCTCCTCGCCCGCGAGCGCCTCCGCCGCGCCGAGTGACTCGACGACCCCGCGGCCGTAGCTGATCAGGGTGACGTCGGTGCCGGGGCGCTTCACGTCCGCCTGGCCGAGCGGGATGGCGAACCCGGGGTCGACCGGCACCATTCCGCGCTGGCCCTGCAGGCGGATCGTCTCCAGGAAGACGCACGGGTCGTCGTCGAAGATCGCGGAGGTGAGGAGGCCCTTGCCGTCGCGCGGCGTCGAGGGAACGATGACCTTCAGTCCCGGGATGTGCATGAACCACGCCTCCAGCGACTGCGAGTGCGTGGCGCCGGTACCGAGCCCGCCGTAGACCTGGGTGCGCACGGTGATGGGCGCGGTGGTCCGCCCCCCGGTCATGAACCGCATCTTCGCCGCGTGGTTGACGATCTGGTCGGCGGCGATCCCGATGAAATCCATGATCATGATCTCGGCGACCGGGCGGAAGCCCTCCATCGCGGCTCCGATGGCCGCGCCCACGATCGCCGCCTCGGAGATCGGGGTGTCCAGCACCCGCTCGGTGCCGTACCTGCTCGACAGGCCGGCGGTCGGACCCGACGCCCCCGGGTCGGCGATGTCCTCACCGATCAGGAAGACGCGCTCGTCACGCTCCAGCGCCTGGTCCAGGGCGAGGTTCAACGCCTCGCGCATCGTCATCCGTCGTTCGTCCACGTCCACCTCATTTCCAGGTCACGTCCGATGCGGGGTTTCCGGGCCGCCTCCGGTGCGGAACACGCGTCCCGGGCGGGCGACCGCGCTAACCGCGCTAGGCCGGGCAGTTACGTGGGTCGGCGTACACGTCCCGGTCCAGCTCGTCGAGTGCCGCGGCGGGTGCGGTCAGGACGGCGGCCAACGCCTCGTCGACCGCACTGACGGCCGCCGCCTCGATCCCGTCGAGCTCGGCCGGGTCGCAGACCCCGTCGTCCGACAGGCGGGACCGGAACCGCGGGAGGGGATCGGCCGCGAGCGCGGCTGCCAGCTGCTCCGGCGGTATGTACGCCATGGGATCACCGAAGTAGTGACCGCGGAATCGGAACGTCACGCATTCCAGCAGCGTCGGACCGGCGCCGGTTCTGGCCCGGTCCACGGCCTCCCGCAGCGCGGCGACGACCGCGAGCGGGTCGTTGCCGTCGACGCGGACACCCGGCATCCCGTACCCACCCGCCCGGTCCGCGACCTGGGCGATCTTCATCGTGTGCCCGGTCGGCGTCATCTCGGCGTACTGGTTGTTCTGGCAGAGCAGCACCAGCGGCAGGTCCCACAGCGCCGCCATGTTCGCCGCCTCGTGGAAGGAGCCGGTGTTCGTGGCCCCGTCACCGAAACTGGCGACCGTCACCCGGTCGAGGCCCCGGCGCCGCGCCGCCATGGCCAGTCCGACCGCGACCGGGGGGCCCGCGCCCACGATCCCCGTCGACATCATGAGGCCGGAGTCGGGGTGCGCGATGTGCATCGTCCCGCCCTTGCCGCGGCCGGCGCCGACCTGGCGGCCCAGCATCTCGCCGTAGATCTCGACCAGCGGCACGCCCTTCCCGATCAGGTCGTGCAGTCCTCGGTACGTCGTGACCAGCTGATCGTCCGAGCGGAGCACCACGCCCATCGCGGCGGCGATCGCCTCCTGGCCACGGGAGGGCCAGTACACGCACTGCAGCTCGCCGGAGGCGATCCCCCGGCTCAGCCGGTCGTCGGCCGCCTTCATGAGGGTCATCAGCTCGTACAGCAGGCGCCGGGCGTCGACCGCCGGCCCCTCCGCTGGGCCCTCCGCCCGCCCCGCCGGCCCGGCGGCTCGCTCCGCCGGCCCGGCGGCCCGTTGCGTCGTCACGGCGCCTCCTCGTCGAGCAGTTGGTTGGTCAGGACGCCGACCTCCTCGACCTCGCACACCATGTGGTCGCCGGCGGCGGCGTCAGCGGCGGGCGGTGGCGTTCCGAGCGTGACGACGTCGCCGGGAAACAGGCTGATCCGCCGGCTGACGTGGCTGAGGATCTCGCTCGGCGCGAACCGGTAGTACCGGGTGTCGCCCGACTGGACCTTGCTCCCGTTGAGCGTCCCGGTGATCGCCAGCCCCTCGAGGACGCGGCGTTCGGTGAGATCCCGCCGGATCCACGGACCCCACGACGCGAACCCGTCGATCGACTTCGCGGTCGCCCACAGGCCGGGCGCCACGTACTCGGCCGCGGTGACGTCGTTGAGGACCGTCCAGCCGAAGATGGCCGCGGCCGCCTCGGCCGGTGACGCCCCGCGCAGCGGACGACCCACGACGACGGCGAGCTCGGCCTCCATCTGCACCGGCCCGGTCAGCGCCGCGGGCACCCGGATCGGCGCGTTGTCGCCGCTGACGAACCCGCACGCCTTGGGCACCCACATCGGTTGAAGCCCCGGCGGGCGGGACGTCCCCGGTTCGAGGAAGCCGCCCATCACGGCGATGAGCCGGACGTCGGACAGCGGCGCGCCGAGCACGAGATCCGCCAGCGGCAGGGACCGCCCGACCCGGCGGAATCCGTCCAGCAGGCCGCCCGAGAGCAGGTGGAAACGATCATCCACCACCTCCCCGAAGCACGAGGTGTCGCCCATCAGTGCACGACCGAGCAGCATTGCCAGGCCCCTCTCGCCCGGAGGAATCGCAGTCACCGGACCCGCGGACCGGTCCGTGGACCGGCCGCACGGCCCGGCCCCGTGGGCCGGCTCCGTGCCCGGCCGTCGGCCGAGGCCGTCAGCCCGGCGGGTCTGCCGGCGGCGCCCTGCCGGTTCATCATCGGCGGCGCCACGGTGACGGTCTTTGCGCATCCGGCCAGTTTCCTGCTACTTTCGGTCACCTTGGCGCGCCCCGGCACCTGCATTACCGTCACCCCATGACGCTCACCGCAGGTACCCTCGGCACCTTGCCCATTTCGGCCGACGTCCGCGGTGAGGCCGAGGGCAGGCCGGTCATCCGAGCCGGCACGTACACCCTCGAGGTCCGGGACGACGTGGTCACCGGGTGGCACTCGCACGACCTGCACCAGATGGAGTACGCGTTCGAGGGCGTCGTCGAGGTCGAGACCGCGACGGCGCGCTACCTTCTCCCGCCGCAGCAGGCGGTGTGGATTCCGGCCGGCACGATTCACTGCAGCACCTGGAGAAACGTCAAGGCCGTCTCAGTGTTCTTCGACCCGGTGATGGGCCTGCCAGCGGGCGACCGGGTCCGGATACTCGCCGCCGCTCCGGTGATCCGGGAAATGGTCCTTTACGCCAGGCGATGGCCGATCAGGCGGGCGGCGACGGAACCTATGGCGGAGGCCTTCTTCGACGCCCTCGCCCACCTTGTCGTCGAATGGCTCGACCACGAGACCCCGCTGTGCCTGCCGAACACCCCCGACCCGCTCGTCGCCGCCGCCATGGAGTACACCAACAAGCACCTGGCCGACGTCTCCCTGCCGCAGCTGTGCACGGCCGTCGGCACCTCGGAACGGTCGTTGCGCCGGGCGTTCCTCGCCGCCACCGGCATGTCCTGGCGCCGGTATCTCCTCGAAAGCCGATTACTCAGGGCCATGTCACTGCTCGCTCAGGACAGCCAGAAGCAGACGATAATCACCATCGCCCTCGCCGTCGGATTCCAGAGCGTGAGCGCGTTCACCCGGGCCTTCGGCCAGTACACCGGGGAGACGCCGACCGCCTACCGCCAGCGCGTCCGCGGCTGACCGCTCGATGCCGCCCCCCGAACCACCGACGGGCTTCCCACCCTCGACGACCGGCGCCGGACCCCGGCCGAAACGGGCAAGGACTTGGCCGAACCCGCAAAGACGGCCAGGACACCGGCCCCGATGATGGAACTCACAGGGCACCGCTGGAACTGGAGCGGAAATCAGCTGGGGAGGCCACATGAACATGGACGACCTGATCCTTATCAGCGTTGACGACCACGTGATAGAGCCCCCTGACATGTTCGAGGGCTTCATACCGGCGAAGTACGCCGACCGGGCACCCCGGCTCGTCTCGGACGAGGTGAGCGACAAGTGGGTGTTCGGCGAGGGCGAGGCCCGCAGTTCCGGCCTGAACGCGGTAGCCGGCCGCCCGCCTGAGGAATACGGCCTGGAACCGACACGGCTGGCCGAGATTCGGCGCGGCTGCTACGACGTCCATGAGCGGGTCAAGGACATGAGCGCCAACGGCGTTCTCGCCTCGCTGAACTTCCCGTCGATGGCCCGTTTCTGCGGCCAGTTCTTCGCCAGCCGGGCCGACCAGGACGCCGACCTGGCCCTCGCCGTGCTGACCGCCTACAACGACTGGCACATCGAAGCCTGGTGCGGCGCGTATCCGGACCGGTTCATACCGTGTTCGATCCCACCACTGTGGGATCCCGAGCTGATGGCCAAGGAGATCCACCGGACGGCGGCCAAGGGCTCCCACGCGGTCAGTTTCTCGATGAATCCCTACGCCCTCGGTTTCCCGTCGCTGCACAGCGATCACTGGGACCCGTTCTGGGCGGCCTGCGAGGAAACCGAGACCGTGGTGTGCGTGCACATCGGTTCCGGAGCCATCGGCGTGGTCACGGCGCCCGACGCCCCGATGAACGTCGAGATCACCTGCGCCGCCATCAAGACCTTCCCGACCGCGGCCGACCTCGTCTGGTCGCCCATCTTCCAGAAGTTCAGGAACCTCAAGGTGGCCTTGTCGGAGGGCGGGATCGGCTGGATTCCGTACTTCCTGGAGCGGGCGGACTACGCCTACCAGCAGCACCGGGCCTGGACCCGTCCCGAGCTCGGCGGCCGCCTGCCGAGCGAGATCTTCCGGGAGCACGTCGTCACCTGTTTCATCGTCGACGACTTCGGGGTGGCCAACCTCGACCGGATGAACGAGGACATGGTCACCTGGGAGTGCGACTACCCGCATTCCGACAGCACCTGGCCGCGGTCACCCGAGGTGGTGATCGACGCCGTGGCGGGACTGACCGACCTGCAGGTGGACAAGATCACCCATCGCAACGCGATGCAGGTGTACTCGTTCGATCCCTTCTCGATCCGGCCGCGCGAGCGGTGCACCGTCGGCGCGCTGCGCAGGGAGGCCGCCGGTCATGACATCTCGATCGTCTCGCGGGGCCCCGTGGAGCACCGGCTGACCACGGTCGGCCAGTTCGCGCACGCGCACGAGCCCGGCAGGACGGCGTGAGCCCGGCGCCGCTCGCCGGGGCGCGCGTCCTGGAGGTGGCCTCGCACGTGTTCGTCCCGATGGCGGGGGCCGTGCTCGCCGAGTGGGGCGCCGAGGTCATCAAGATCGAACATCCCGAGACCGGTGATCCCTACCGCGGCCTCGTCACCGCCGGCCTGCACAAGTTGTGGAACGGCGTGGACGTGCAGTTCCAGGCCACGAACCGGGGCAAGCGCTCCGTCGCCGTGGATCTGAAGGCGCCGGCCGGCCGGCGGCTGCTGTCCCGGCTCATCGCCGCCAGCGACGTCTTCGTGACCAACCTGCGCGCGGACACCCGCGCCCGGCTGAACCTCGAGCTGGCCGACGTCCGGGCCGACAACCCGGCGGTGATCTACGTACGGGGCACCGCGTTCGGTTCCCAGGGGCCCGACGCCGGCCGGGGCGGCTACGACGCGGGCGCCTACTGGGCTCGCAGCGGCATGCAGCAGATCTTCACCGCCCCCGACGCGCCCTGGCCGGCCATGCCCCGACCGGCGTTCGGCGACGTGGTCGGCGGGCTGTCCATCGCCGGTGCGATCAGCGCGGCCCTGTACCAGCGGTCGACGACCGGCGAACCGGCCACGATCGACGCCTCGCTGCTGGCCTCCGGCATGTGGCAGGTCCAGATGGACCTGGTGAACGCCGCCCTCAACGGCCCCACCGGGCCGGTCGCCGCCCGCGACCGGTACGAGGCCTCGAACCCGCTGATGCTGCCGTACCGCACCGCCGACGGCCGGGTCATCGTCCTGCAGATGCTCGCCCCCGACCGTTACTGGCCCGACCTGTGCAAGAGCCTCGGCCAGCCGGACGCGGCGAACGACCCCCGGTTCGTGGACCAGGTGGCGCGCCGCCGCAACGCCCGGGAGTGCGTCGAGTGGCTCGAGGGCGTCTTCGCCGAGCGCACCTTCGACGAGTGGCGGGCCGTGCTCGCCGAGTTCGACGGCGAGTGGGCGCCCAGCCAGTACCCGCACGAGCTCGCCGAGGACCCCCAGGTGAAGGCCAACGGCCTGTTCACCGAGGTCGACATCGGCAACGGCCATCACCTGCCGCTGGTGGCCACACCGGTGCGGTTCGACCAGCGGCCGGGCCGGGCCGGCCGGGCCCCCGAACACGGTGAGCACACCGAGGCGGTGCTGCTCGACCTCGGCTTCTCCTGGGACGAGATCGGCGACCTCAAGGCCGGCGGAACCATCATCTGATGACCGGTGTGGACAGGCCCATACCCGCGGTTGACGATGACAGCCGCGGCTTCTGGCACGGCGGGGCTGCCGGGCAGCTCCTGATCAGCGTGTGCGCGGCGTGCGAACGGCTGTTCCATCCGCCGGCGCCGATCTGCCCTGGCTGCTATTCCCGGTCGATCTCGTCCCGGCCGGTCTCGGGCCGCGGGACGGTGGTGACCTACACGGTCGTCCGCCGCCCGTGGATCCCCGGCTACGAGCCGCCCTACGTCGTGGCCCGGGTGGTGCTCGCCGAGCAGCCCGATCTGCACCTGTTGACCAACGTGGTCGACTGCGACGTCGAAGCGGTCAGCACCGGCATGGAGGTCGAGGTGACCTTCGAACAGCGAGGGGACGTGTTCGTACCGATGTTCCGGCCGGCCGGGCAGGGGCAGGCTGGGCAGGGGCAGGCCGTGGAAGCGTGGATCGCGTGAGCGCCGATCCCGGGAACATCGAGCGGCGGGCGATCGTGTCCGGTATCGGGCGGTCCGCGTGCGGGCGGCGG
>NZ_KB891282.1 GCF_000373365.1 Parafrankia discariae | reverse complement strand
TTCTCGGGTGTGGTGACGGTGCTGTCTGAAACGGTCTGTGGTGTTGTCGGGTGGGCAGGTGGATCCCGGGGCGGCGGGTCTGGGGCCGTGCCCGGGTGTGGCGGTCGGCCGGATGGACCCCGAGGGCCGGGGTGGGAGGTGCTGGTCGGCCAGCATGGTCTTCCAACGGCGCCGCCGGTACGGCCCCCAAGGGACCGGCAGGCCCCCCGAGCTGGGGTTCTGTCACTCTCGCTGGGCGTGGAAAGGCCCGGCCCGGGGGCGGTGGGGCGGGTGGTGTCTCATCGGGGCCCCGCCGGGGAAGGCTTGCGGAACGCAGCTCAGGCTGATCCGTCAAGGGTCCGGCGGGAACGGACACGCACGGCCCTTTAGTCGCGCGAACGGAACACCCCACCCCGTGGCGAGAAACCGGACACGGCGTCAGATCACCCGACACCGACCGGCGGGGTCAGGGCTCGACGACGACGCGCAGGACGCCTCTGGAGCGGTCGCGGGCGGTCTCGAACGCGGCCACGGCGTCGTCGATCGGGAACCGGTGGGATATCAGCATCCCGGGGATCTCCGGCCGGGCGGCGAGCATGTCCGCCACCTCCGCGAACTCGCGGCGGCCGTCGTGCGCGCTGTACCCGAGCGACGGCCGCAGCGCGACCTCCTTCAGCGCCAGCTCGGAGTGCGGCAGCGGGACGCCCTGCAGGATTCCGGCGTAGACCACGGTCCCCCGGGGCCGGGCCAGCTCGATGCCGCGGCGCAGCGCGCTCCCGGTGCCGCCGGTCTCGATCACCACGTCGTAGTCCGTTCCGGGCGCCACGGCACCGAGGCGTTCGCGGGCCTCGTACTGGTGCGGATGGCGCGCCTCGACGGCGACCTCCGCCGCGCCGAGCGCCTGCGCCGCCGCGGCGGCGAGGATGCCGATGCCGCCCGCGCCGACGATCGCGACCCGGCTGCCCGGCCCCACCCCACCGAGCCGGGCGGCGTGCCACGCGACCGACCCGGGTTCGACCAGGCAGGCGTCGCGCAGCGCGAGCCCGGTGGGCAGCGGGGTGAGCGCCCGGCGCGGGGCGCGGAAGTACTCGGCCATCCCGCCGGGCGCCGTCATCCCCAGGGCGCCGCCCAGCAGGGTGTCGCAGAACTGCCGGTTCCCGGCGTCGCAGTGGGGGCAGTTCCCGCAGCCGGCGATCGCCTCGACGGCGACCGGTATGCCGTCGGCGGTGACCCCGGCGATCTCGTGGCCGGCGATCTGGGTGCTGCCGTAGTCCAGGTACAGGAAGTCCGACGCGCAGATGCCGACCGCCGCCACTTTGATCAGCTCGCCGTCGCCGGCCGGCTCGTCGACCTCGACCAGCTCGACGCCCGGTGGCGCGTTGCGGACCGCCTTCATCCGGGGGCCTGGCCGGGTGCGCGGGCCCCGTCCGGTCGGTCGACGGAGGCGGGCTCCTGCCGGCGACCGATGGCGCCGCTGTCCGTCAGCTCGTCGATCTCGGCAGTGCTCAGCCCGGCCTCCTCCAGCACCGCGCGCGTGTGCTGGCCGACCGGCGGCGGGGGGTGGCTCTCAGCCGGCGGCCGCTCGCCGTCGGCGTCGCGCAGGCGGACCGGGGAGCGCGGGACGGTCAGCCCGCCCACGTTCCGCAGCAGGCCACGGGCGGTGACGTGCGGATCGCTCGGCAGGTCCGTCCCGCGGTTCACCCGCACCACGCTCGCGCCGAGCGGGCCGAGCTTCGCCACCCAGTCCTCGGCCCGCGCCGCCCGGAACTTCTCGGCCAGCTGCCCGGTCACCGCCTCCGGGTCGTCCCACCGGTGCAGGGTGGGGGCGAGGTCCGCCAGCCCGAGCCCCGTGCACAGCGCCGCCCAGGTGCGCGGCTCCGCGGCGGTCACGGCGACCCAGGTGTCCTCCGCGCACTCGTAGAGGCGCCGGTCCGGGCCGGTGGGAACGCCCCGCGGCCCGGTGTCGATGATCCCGTCGGCGGAGGACAGCAGCCAGGTCGCCGACTCGGAGAGGCTGATGTCGAGCTGGCTGCCCCGGCCGGTCCGGTCCCGCTCCCGCAGCGCGGCGAGGATGCCGACGCTCGCCATGAGCGCGCCGACGGGGATGGGGAGGATCAGCTGCGGATGCCAGGGCAGGTCCGGCTCCAGCGCCGTCAGCAGTCCCGAGTGGGCCGCGAACGACAGGTCGTGGCCGGACCACTGCGCGTACGGTCCGTCCTGGCCGTAGCCGGTGATCGAGCACCAGACGAGCCCGGGTGCCCGCGCCGCCGCGTCGGCGTACCCGAAGCCGCGCTCGGCCATGGCCCCGGGCCGCTCGTTCTCGACGAGCACGTCCGCGTGCGCGGCCAGGCGCCCGAGCACCTCCAGCCCGCGGGGGTGCCGCAGGTCGAGGGCGATCGACCGCTTGCCGCGGTTCAGCCCGATCGGGCCGTCGAACAGCCGACCCTTCGGCGACTCGACCCGGATCACGTCCGCGCCCAGGTCCGCGAGCAGGACGGTGCAGAAGCCGCCGGGTGGCAGCCGGGTGAGGTCGAGCACCGTGACCCCGCTCAGGGGCGGCTTCGGATCAGGATCAGTCATCGGTCCCTCCTGGGGCCTGTTCGCGGCGTTGGGGCACGGGGCTGGTTCGCGGGACCGCCTCAGGCGACCCTCGGCAGAACCTCGCGTTCGAACAACCGGAGGCTCGACCAGGCCAGGTCGATCGGCATGCCCCCGCAGAGCGGGTGGAAGTTCGCGAACGGGGTCCGGGACGCCCGCAGCTCGGTGACGAGCTGATCGGGTGTCACGACGCGGAACTGCCCGCTCGCCCGCAGCTCGTCGACGTCGGCGACCGAGCGGTAGGGAGTCGAGACGTCGTCCTGCGCCTGCCAGGCGCCGTAGGTGTTCATCTGGTGCAGGAAGTAGGGCGCCATCTCCTGCCAGCCCTTGTCCGGGTCCTGCGCGAGCACGGTCGTGCGGGTGGCGCCGATCGGGCTCGGGCCCGGGTCCGGACGCCCGAGCCGTTGGACCTCGTCCCGGTAGAACTCCCACACCCGCAGATCCGAGGGGATGAAGCCGTCGGCGATGCGGGCGGCCCGCCGCGCGGCGGGTTCGCTGCTGCCGCCGAGCGAGATCCAGGGGCCGCTGGGCCGGTAGGGGCCGGGCGTGAGGTGCACCCGGCGCCCGCGGTAGTCGAAGGGCTGCCCCGAGAACGCGGCCTTGAGCGTCGTGACCACCTCGGTGACGCGCCGCGGCCGCTCGTTCATCGGTACGTCGAACAGCTCGAACTCCTCCCGCACGTAGCCGGCGGCGACCACGAGGTCCACCCGGCCCTGGCTGAGGTTGTCGAGCACGAGCAGGTCCTCGGCGAGCCGGAGGGGATCGTGGAACGGCGCGATGAGCGCCGCGATACTGAACCGGACGGTCCTGGTGCGCGCGGCCATGGCGGCGAGCATGACGACCGGGCTCGGCAGGTAGCCGTCGGCGGAGCCGTGGTGCTCGGAGACGGTGACGGCGGAACAGCCCAGCCGGTCGGCCCACTCGACCATGTCCAGGGCCGCGGCGTAACGGTCCGCCGTGCTCGTGCCGGCGAACTCGGGGTTGCGGAAATCAAAGCGCAGTGCGAATCGCATGCGATCCACCTTCCATCGCTGGGTGCCGTCGCCAGCAATGGCGAATCGTGGCCCCGTGACCTTCGGTGGGTACCGGACGGCTCCAGCCGCCGCGGTACCCACCAGGCGTGTACAGGACGACGGCGGCCGGCGACGCCATGCCGTGTCCTGCCGTGCCGGCTGCGACGTGCTCGCTCCAGCCCCCGCGCCGGACTAGCGGCCGAGGAAGTTGTACAGGTTGTCCCGCATGATCTTGCGGATGGTGGTCTCGTCGAGGTGCTTGATCAGCGAGACGTACTGCATCGGGTCGGGGATGCCCTCGGAGTGCGGGAAGTCGGACCCGAAAACCAGGCAGTCGGCCCCGACGACGTCGATGGCCTTCGACACGTTCTCCTCCGGGAACGGCGCGATGACGCAACGCTCCTTGAAGATGGACGAGGGACGCCCGGGCAGGGTGCCCCACCTCGGCTTGCGGCCGAGGAGCATCGCGTGGTCGAGCTTGCGGAGCAGGTAGGGCAGCCACACGGTGCCGAACTCGGCGATCAGCACGTTGATGTTCGGGAAGCGGCCGAAGAGGTTGTGGTACATCATGGCCGTGACGGTGTCCATGATCGGCCGGTCGCCCCAGTAGGAGACCCACTGGAACCCGTCGAAGTGCTGGTAGCGGGCGTTCGGGTCCTCGCTCCACTCGGCTCCGTGTCGGGCGTAGGTCCCGCCGAGGTGGACCGCGACGCGGACGCCGGCCTCGTTGACCCGCGACCAGAACGGGTCGAAGTAGGGGTCGAACGGGGAGCGGCCCCAGGCCGGGCCGGGCTGCAGGTCGACGAGCTGGGCACCGCGGGCGAGGGTCCGCTCGAGCTCGGCGACCGCGTGGTCGATCTCGACCAGCTGGATGGGCACCGGGACCAGGATCCGGTTCTCGTGGGTGTAGCCCCAGTCCTCCCACAGCCAGTCGTTGAACGCGCGGTTCACCGCGTAGCCGGCCTCGATGTCGCCGCGGCGGAACGCGCTCTCCCACCCGGTTCCAACCGCGTGCAGAACGGCGACCTCGACGTTCTGCATGTCCATCAGGGTCAGCCGCGGGTCCTTCTTCTCGAAGGCCGGCCGCATCGCGTTGTACCGTTCGACGAGCTGTGCCCGGCTGAGTTGGTCGAGATCCTTCATCGGGTTGAGCTTGTTCAGCATCGCGCCGGGGATGGGAATGCTTCCCTCCATGGCGGGAAGCTCATTGATGTCGACGCCGCCGTGGCCACCCTCGGGCTGCGAGTGGACGCCGAGGGTCCGCCTCTCGTGGCCGAGTTCCTCGTCTTCCTCGTGCTCTTCCTCGGTGAGCATCCGAGGCTCGCCGGGCAGCCAGGCACGCTCGATCATCTCGGCGGAGAGGTAACGCGACGTGGCATCGGACGGGGCGTACAGGTGGTGGTCGGCATCGAATATGCCATACGAGAGGCTCTGCTCAAGATCCGCGACGTAGATACCGCGCGATCCGAGCTGAGGGGTCTCAGTCAACGGGCCCTCCACGAGTTCTTCATGATCGGAAAATTTAAACTCAGTCTAACTCCTGAGGATGTCGACACGCCACCCTGTCTGTCGCGCCGCACCTGCTACCAGGTGGTAGGTCGAACACGTGGGCTCCATCCGTACGCCGGACTGCCCGGCGCCATCCGAGTGGCGGCCGGGAACGCTCCCGTGCGCACCGGCAGCCCGTTATCGACGGCCATCGAGGGCGAGCCTGGCGGTTCGTCGGGTAAGGTCTGGTGACGGCGTTGTCCGACCCGTCCACGGCCGCTGTGGGCCCCGATGGTTGCGCCATGGGTTGTCTCCATGGATTGTCTCCATGGATGTCGCGCGCCGGGTTGCGCGGGGCGGGCTGTGCGGTGGGTCGCGCGGCGAGTTACCCGTGGGGCATGCTGTGGGTTACGCGGCGCGCTGCGCTGTAGGCAGACGAACTTGCCGCGATTCATCCGGATGCGGTGGCGCTATCCACGGTGGCCGGCGGCGGGGGCCGGGCTGCCGGTGGGCGAGCTCCGTCACGGCCGGGCTCTGCCGGCGCGCCACCTCGGGTGGGTGCGCTGCCTCGGCAGCACGGCCATCGGACGAGCATGATCGCGACCGGTGCGCGTACACCCATGTCTGCGCGGTCGAGCGGTTCAGGCGACATGCGAGGTCGCCGACGATCTCGGTCGACCGGAGTCGGATGAGATCGGAGTCGGCCCAGGCCCAGGCCCCGGTCGAGGCCAGAAGGGCCGGTCCACCTCGGCCCGGGGCCGTGTACCGGAAGGCTTCGGATCAGCCTGGAAGGTCGACGTCGGGGTGCAGCCCGGCCGTCACGATCGCCGCCCGAAGGTGCAGCGCCTGGTTCAGCTTCGTCAACCGTCCGTGCGACCACTCCATGATGCAGTCCACGACCAGCGCCTCGAGAATCTGCGCCATCTCGGACGAGTCGACCCGCTGGGTCACCTCGCCTTTCTCCTGAGCTTTGGCGAACAGCTTCTCGAACGCTTCCGAGAAGGCCGGGCCGCTGTAGGAGGCGTGGACCCGGTGTGGTCTGCGGAACTCGGCGAGCGCGCGGCTGACGGCTGCCGGAGGAGTGCCCTTGATGTTGCGCGCGACAGCATTCAGCACGGTGCGCAGCGAGTCGTCGAGACTGCGGTCGGAACGGACGCAGCGGTTCGCCGACTCGTTCAGCACAGTCGCCGTCTCGGCGCCCATCTCGAGCAGAATGTCTTCTTTGTGGGCGAAGTGGAAGTAGAAGGTTCCCTTTGTGACGCCGGCCGCCTGGCAGATCTCCTCGACCCGCGTGTCCTCGATACCGGTCTCGAATCCGCGCTCGGTCCACAAATGCAGCGCGGCGCGCACCAGACGATGCCGGGTCTCCCGGGACCGCTCCTGTAGAAGGCCCGCTCGCCGGCGCGGCTCATTCGAAGTGCTCACCGTGCGGAGTATACCGGTACCGCCAGGCCCGATGGTTCCCCTCGCTCGCCTGGACCCGGCCCGCCGCGTGGGCGGGCCGGGCCGGGCGGCGGATCACATCACGGGTTTTCCAACCACCGCCGCGCGTTATGAAGAACCTCACTGAACGGCTTGCCGCGATCGAAGCTCGGCTCCCGCGGCAGCCCGAGAACCCGCTCGCTGATCGCGTTGCGCTGCATCTCGTTGGAACCGCCGGCGATCGACCAGACCCGACTGTTCAGATAATCCAGCGCGGCGCGCCGCCCGTCGTCCCCGCGCCAGACGAGGGGCATCCCCTGTCCGATTTCCATGACGAGACGGGCGCGCAACGGGTCGTGTACCCCCGCCGCGAGCTTCCAGTAGGAGGCGATGCCGGCCGCGGGCTTGTCGCTGGAACGCAGGAGTCCGGTGATGCGCCGGCCCAGCTCGCCCCGGGCCCAGTCCGTGGTGTGGATCCGGGCGATCGCCTGCCGGGCGACCGGATCGTCGGCCCGGCCGGCCGCCCGGGCCACCTCCAGCAGGAACGGGTCGATCTCGGCGGCCTGCGCGGGCGGCATGTTGAGCGGGTCGTCGCGCCCCGAGCTGCGCTCCACGAGCAGCATGGTCTGGGCGACGGTCCAGCCCTGGTCCACCTCGCCGATCACCTCGTCGGCGCTGACCCGGACCTCGTCGAGGAACTCCTGGCAGAACTCGGAGTCCCCGGTGATCTCCCGGATGGGCTGGATGGTGACGCCCTCGGCCCGCAGGGGGACCGCGAACCAGGTGAGGCCGCGGTGCTTGGGCGCGTCCCAGTTCGTCCGGGTCAGACACATCCCGAAGTCGGCGTAGGAGGCGCCGCTGGTCCAGATCTTCGACCCGGTGATCAGCCAGTCGTCGCCGTCCCGGACGGCTTTCGTCGTGATGCCGGCCATGTCCGAGCCCGCGTTCGGCTCGGAGAACAGCTGCACGAACAGCTCGTCCCCGGAGAGGATCCGGGGCAGGTGACGAGCCAGGAACTCCGGCGAGCCGTGCCGGATCAGGGTCTTGCTGACCGGGCCGTAGGTCGTGCCGCCGGCGTGACCCAGCTCCGGTGTGCGGTAGCCCGCGGCCTCCTCGGCGAAGGCTCGGGCGTGCTCGTCGCTGAGCCCCTGGCCGCCGTACTCCCTGGGCCAGTTGATCCCGGCGTAGCCGGCCTGGTGGAGCTTCTTCTGCAGCGCCCGCTCCGGCAGGTAGTCCTCGGCGGTGTGCGCGCCGGAACCGTCGCCGCGGACGAGACCGGACTGGCCCTGGTCGCGGGGCTTGAGGTTCGCGGCGAGCCAGGTCCGGGCCTGGCGGCGGTAGTCCTCGAGATCGGGCTGGTCACCCATGACGCCTCCTGTCCTCCGTCGTTCTCTACAGGCCGGCCAGCTGACAGACCCGCTCCCGGTGCCAGGTGGGCGAGCCGTACAACGACGCGTCGGCGGTGAGGCGACGCAGATAGAAGTGGAAGTCGTGCTCCCACGTGTAGGCGATGCCGCCGAAGTGCTGCCAGCAGTTGTGCGCCAGTTCGACCGCGGCGTCCGAGACGAAGGCCTTGGCCATGCTCGCCGCGTGCGCCGCCCCGGCGCTGTCCTCCTGGAGGGCCCGCGCCGCCGCGCTGACGACGGCGTGGCTCATCTCCAGCGCGAGGCTGCTGTCGGCGAGCTGGTGCTTGACCGCCTGGAAGGAGCCGATCGGGCGGCCGAAGGCGATGCGGTCCTTGCAGTACTGCACGGTCAGGTCGAACAGGTACTGCATCGCACCGGCGGTCTCCGCGGCGCTGAGCACGCCGGCGAGCTGGAGCTGGGTGCCGACCGCGTCCGTGGCCGCGCCGGGTGCGCCGAGCAGCGCGGACTCGTCCAGCACGACGTCGTCGAGGCGGACCTCGCACAGCCGGCGGCTCAGGTCGAGACCGGAGAGCACCTCCACGGTGACGCCCGGGGTGCCCGTCGGCAGCAGGAACTGGGTGAGCCCGGCGGAGCCGGCGGCGGCCAGCAGCAGCCACTGCGCCGACTGCGCCTCCAGCACCAGGCCCTTGCGGCCCGCCAGGCGGTAGCCGCCGCCCGGCGCCGCCTCGCAGGTGACGCCGCGGGACCCGGACCAGTCCCCGGCCGGGTCGGCGACGGCCCACGCCGCCGCGGCCTCCCCCGCGATGAGCGCGGGCAGGATCTTGGCCTGCTGCTCCTCCGAGCCGTGGGCGCTGAGGGCGGCCACGGCCACGTTGGTGTCGATGAAGGTACCCGGCTGGAGGAACCGCCCGCGCAGTTCGGCGAGCAGGGTGGCGTCGAGGACGCCGGCACCGGACACGCTCCCGCCGCCGAGCGACTCGGGGGCCAGGAAGGCGAACCAGCCCAGCTCGGCGGCGTTCTCCCGGTAGGAGGGGTCGACCTCGCCGCCCGAGTCGATCAGTGCGCGCACCCGGTCCAGCGATAACGTCGAGTCGATGAAGCGCTCGGTGGTTTCCTTGAGGAGACGCTGGTCGGGGCTGAGATCGGGGTCCACGCTGTTCCCTTCAGTGCGGTTTGACATCCTCCCCGGTGTGAACTTCGGGGATTCCCGTACCTCGCGATCCGGGTTCCTGCTTCGCCGACGGACGCCTCCTCGCTTCAGGAGCGAGGTGGTCTCACTCCATCTCCACAGGCGGACACCGCGAGCCCCGCGGCCAGAATGTTCCGTGCCGCGTTGATGTCCCGGTCGTGGACCGCGCCGCAATGGCAGGTCCACTCCCGGACGTCCAGCGGCAGGTTCTCCACGACCGATCCGCAGGCCGAGCACGTTTTGCTCGACGGGTAGAAACGGTCGACCGCTATCACGGTGCGACCGTACCAGTCGGCTTTGTATTCCACCATCGCCCGGAACTCCGACCAGGATGCGTCGGAGATGGCGCGGGCCAGCGAGTGGTTGCGGAGCATGGTGCGGACGGACAGGTCCTCGACGACCACCGTTTGGTTCTCGCGGATGATCCTCGTGGACAGTTTGTGTAGATGATCCCGGCGTCGATCCGCGATCCTGCCGTGGATCTTCGCGACCCTCGCGCGGGCTTTCACCTGGTTCGCCGAGCCCTTCGCCTTGCGGGACAGGTCCCGCTGCGCCCGCGCCAGTCGGACCCGGTCGCGGCGCTCGTGCCGGGGGTTGGGGACTTTCTCCCCGATCGAGAAGGTGACCAGCGCTGTGATGCCCGCGTCGATCCCGACCTGCCCCCCGGCCGGCGGGAGGCCGGTGACGGTGTCCTCGACCAGGATCGAGACATGGTACTGGCCGCGGGCGTTCCGCGACACCGTCACCCGCGAGGGCGTCGCGCCGTCGGGCAGCGGACGCAACCAGACGATGTCCAACGGCCGGTCCTGCTTGGCCAGTGTGATGTTCCCATTCCGGTAGGTGAAGCAGTTCCGGAAGTAGGTCGCCGAATCGAGGCTCCTGCCCTTCTTCTTGAAGGAGGGATATCCAGCCCGCTTCTCCCAGAAGTTCACGAACGCCGTCTGCAGATGGCGCAGCGTGGCCTGCAGTGACCCTTTCGACGGTTCGGCCAGCCACGCCGTCTCCGTGTCCCGCTTCCACGCGGTGAGCATCCTGTCGGTCTCCGCGTGCGTGACCCTGCGCTGCTCCCCGGTCCAGGCGCGGGACCGTTCGGCCAACGCCCGGTTGTAGACGTAGCGGATACAACCGAAGGTACGGGCCAGCTGCGCGGCCTGTTCGGGATTCGGGTAGAAGCGATAACGATATGCCCGCTTCACCACCCGAGAAACCATACCCGAAAGAATAGCGTAATTCCCTGCCGCCCTTGTGTTGATGCGCTAACCCTGCGCCGAAGGACAGTGCTTGCGCGCCACGTGTCCCGGTCACAGGGTGACCGAGTAGCCGCCGTTGACGGGGTAGGTCTGGCCGGTGATCCACGAAGCGGCGGGCCCGGCGAGGAAGGTGATGAGGCCGGCGACATCGTCGGGTTGCCCGAGCCGGGGGATGATGTAGCGCTTCAGCTGACGTCGCACGCGGTCCGCCACGACCTCCGACTCGCGGGCCATGGCCTCCAGGCCGATGGTGTCGACGGTCCCGAGCGCGACGTTGTTGACGGTGATCCCGTCGCGGCCGACCTCCCGGGCGACCGCCCGGGTCAGGCCCGCCGCGCCCGCCTTGGCGGCGGCGTAGGGGGCCATGTGCGGCTCGCCGACCCGCCCCGCGTCCGAGACGATCGTGATGATCCGCCCATGACTGGACGCGATCATGTGCGGGAGCGCCGCGCGGATGCAGTTCATCACCCCGAACAGGTTCACCGCGAAATAGCGCTCCCAGTCGGCCGGCTCGGTGTTCGCGAACTCGCCGAGGCTGACCGAGGGGCCGCGCACACCGGCGCCGGGTGTGTCCGGCGTGCCGGGTGCGCTCGGCGCGGCGGGCGCCTTCGCGTCCCGAACCGCGGGACCCGCGTTGCCCGCGTTGTTGACCAGGATGTCGACCGGCTCGGCGGTGATCGCCTTGGTCGCGGCCGCGTAGTCGGAGACGTCGAAGGGACTGGCCACCGCGTTGCCGCCGCTCTCGGTGATCTCCTTGGCGACCGCCTCGGCCCGGTCGGACACGTAGTCGTTGACCAGCACCCGGGCGCCGGCGGTGGCCAACGACAGGCAGATCGCCCGCCCCACGCCCTGCCCGCCACCGGTGACGACGGCGGTCTTTCCGTTGAGATCGATCGTGAAGCTCACGGGGTGCGCTCCTCTGGTGGTCGCGCCTCGGCGAGGAACCGGACGTGTTCCGGTTCCCGGGGCGACCCTTCTTCCGGGGGATCTTTTTCCAGGGATCTGTGGCGAGGCATCTGCCGCGAGAGGTCTGTCAGGTGATGGCGCCGTCGATTTTGAGTTTGATGATGGTGTCGTCGGTGTGGCCGAGTTCGTGGAGGAGGGTGTCGGTGTGTTCGGCGAAGAGGGGGGCGCGGCGGGTGTGGGGGGGTGTGTTGTCGAACTGGACGGGGTTGGTGACGAGTTGGCGGGGTTTGCCTTCGCTGTCGGTGAGGGTGGTGAGGTAGCCGTTGGCGTGCATCTGGGGGTCGTTGAGGATGTCGTGGGGGTTCTGGATGGGGGCCCAGGGGCCTTCCATGGTCTGGAGGTGTTCGGTCCAGTGGGCGAAGGTGTTCGCGGCGATGGCGTCGGCGATGTACTGGCCGGCGTCGGCGGCGTTGGCGCGTAGGGCTTCGGCGGTGGTGAAGCGGGGGTCGTCGATGAGGTGGTCGAGACCGAGGTGGTGGCAGACGTCGGCGAAGTAGCGGAACGCCTGGGGCATGGTGAAGTTGATCCACCGGCCGTCGGAGGTGCGGAAGTGGCCGACGGTGGGGTTCCCGACCGTGTTCATCATGGTCTGGTTGAGCGGGATCGGGGTTTTGCTGGCGCCGGTGAGCGCGGCGTTGCCGAGGTCGAGGGCGAACGCCCAGGCTCCCACGGACATGAGGGAGACGTCGACGACGGAGGTCTGCCCGGTGGTGGCGCGGCCGTAGAGGGCGGCGGCGATCCCGCCGGCGATCGTCATCCCGCCGGTGGAGTCGCCGTAGGCGCCGGCGGGCATGGTGACCACGCGGGGGGAGTCCGGGGGGGTGACACCCCAGGCGCTGCCCATCCGGCACCAGAACGCCGACCCGTCGTAGCCGCCCTTCTCCGCCCACGGCCCGCGCTGGCCGTGCGCGGAGCCCCGCACGTAGATGATGTCCGGGTTGGCCTTGCGGATGTCGGCGACGTCGAGGTGTAGCCGGGCCCGCGCGGCCGGCAGGAAGTTCGTCAGGAACACGTCGGCGTCCCGGCACAGCTCGAGCAGGATCTCGTACCCGCCCGGGGTCGCCAGGTCCAGGCCGATACTGCGCTTGCCCCGGTTGGGATGATCCATCAGCGGCTGGAACGTGCCGTCCTTGGGATGGTTCACCATCCCCCGCTGCGCGTCCCCGGCCTCCGCGTGCTCCACCTTGATCACATCGGCGCCCCACTCGGCCAGGACACCCCCCGCCGCCGGAGTGAACGTGAACTGGGCGACCTCGACCATCTTGACGCCCGCCATAGGTTGATGCACTCCGCCGCTCTCCCTTCCACCCGCACCGCGACGCCAGCGACGCCCGTGTGCGCCTGTGAACTCGACCGGACGGCACCCAGACGCCTCAGGCACCTGCACAAGGCCCCGCCCCGCACACCATAGTTAGACCGAGTCAAAGAACGCAAGAGGGCCCCGACCCACCCCCACACCCCCGCCGACCCACCACACCCGCCACCACACCCGCCACCCCGACCCACCCGCACCACACCCCCCGCCAGGTCAAATCGAGGGTTGTGTGACCTGCGCCCACCTGCTAAAAAGTAGACCTCACAAATTGCACTCAGTTGAAACTCTGG
>NZ_KB891281.1 GCF_000373365.1 Parafrankia discariae | reverse complement strand
ACGTGATCATGCCGTATCGGAAACCCCTCGACGGACAGCCGCTGTCGGAGTGGAAGGAGGAGCTGAACAGGGTGCACCGCAAGGTCCGGGCCCGCGTCGAACACGCCCTCGCCGGGATGAAGACCTGGAAGATCCTGCGTGACTACCGCCGCCAGGCCCGCACCCTCGGGATCACCGCGGCCGGGATCGCCCATCTCTACAACATCAGCCGGACCGGCTGACCGGTCACGCGGACCGGCCACACCCCACCCAAACCGAGTTACGAAACAGCCTTTAGGCAGGTGCGCGTTCGTGGGTGGTATCGAGGGGGTCCTGTCCATCGTCGAGGAGGTGGCGTAGTTCCTCGCCTTCGACGTCGAGGTTGGGCAGGATCCAGTCGAGCCAGCGGGGTAGCCACCAGGCGACACGGCCGAGCAGGGCCATTACTGCCGGGATGATGGTCATGCGCACGACCACCGCGTCGAAAAGCACGGCGACGCCGAGAGCGAAGCCGATGGACTTGACGATCGATTCGGGCGACAGTACGAACCCAGAGAAGACGCTGATCATGATGAAGGCCGCGGCGGTGACGACCCGGGCCCCGTGACCGAACCCGGTGATCATGGCCTGGCGCGGGGTGCTGCCGTGCGAGTATTCCTCGCGCATCCGCGTGACGAGGAAGACCTGGTAGTCCATGGCGAGACCGAACACGATGCCGACCAGGATGATGGGCAGAAGGCTGATGATCGGCCCGGTCTGCTTGATGCCGAAGACGTCGACGAGCCAGCCCCATTGGAACACCGCCACGACCGCGCCGAATGTGGCCGCGATGCTGAGCAGGAAGCCGAGGGTGGCTGTCACCGGCACGAGCAGGGATCGGAACACCAGCAGGAGCAGGATGAACGCCAGGCCGACCACGACGATCAGATAGGGCACGAGAGCGTCGCCGAGCTTCTTGGAGACGTCGATATTGATGGCGGTCAGACCGGTGACACCGATGCTGGCGCCAGGCACCGTGCCGTCGATCTCCCGGATGGCGTGGACCAGTTCCTCGGTCGCGGCGGCGCTCGGTTCGCTTGTGGGGATGACGGTCAGCAGCGCGGTGTCGGCCGCCGGGTTGATGACCGCCGGGGTGACCGTGGCGACGTCACGCAGGCCGTGGACCGCCTGTGTCACCTGGTCCGCCGCCGTCTGCGCCGACCCGGCGCCCGCGTCGACGGTGACGGTCAGCGGCGCGTTGAAGCCAGGACCGAACGCGCCGGCCAGCAGGTCGTAGGCCTTGCGTTGGGTGGTGTCGGGTGCGGCGGCGCCGTCATCAGGCATGCCAAGTCGCAGGTCCAGGGCTGGGATCGCGATGACACCAAGTGTGATGACTCCGATGAGCAGCGCCATGACCGGGCGGCGGGCGATTGCCCCGGCCCGCCTCGCGCCGATGTTGGGCCTTGGCGTGGCACGGTCCGCCTCCAGGTCGCGGGCGTGCAGCCCACGAGGGTGCCGGGAGATACGCCGGCCGGCGAAGCCCAGCAGCGCCGGCAGCAGGGTCAGCGCGATGACTACGGCGACGGCCACGGTGAACGCGGCGGCCAACCCCATCTGGGTGATGAACGGAATGCCCGCGACCACCAGCGCCGCGAGCGCGATCACGACGGTCAGGCCGGCGAACACCACCGCGGAACCAGCGGTGCCGACGGCCAGGCCGGCTGCCTCTTCCCGGTCACGGCCGGCGGCGAGCTCGTGCCGGTACCGGGAGACGATGAACAGCGCGTAGTCGATACCCACCGCCAGGCCGATCATCAGGGCGAGTGTCGGCGTGGTCGACGACAGGTTCACGAACCCGCTCATGGTGCTGATCGCGCCAATGCCGATGGCGATGCCGAGGATCGCGGTCAGCAGCGGCAGGCCGGCCGCCACCAGCGAGCCGAACGTGATGAACAGGACTACGGCGGCGACCGCGATCCCGACGACTTCGCCCGCGCCCTGCTCCGGCTTGACCCGCACCGCATCGCCGCCGACCTCGACGGTCAGGCCCTGGGCGCGGGCCTCGTCCACGACGGCGGTGAGCGCGTCGCGGGCCTGCTCGGTCAGGTCCGCCGACGGCACCTGGTAGGTCGTGCTCGCAAAGGCCACGGTGCCGGCGCTGTTGACCGCCCCGGACTGGAACGGGTCGGTGACCGAGGCGACCTGCGGCACCTCCTTCAACTGCGCGATCGCTTGCTCGACCTCCGCCCGCACAGCACTGAGCTGCTGACCATCCGGCGCGGCGAACACAACCCGCGCCGTGGCGCCATCGGCGGAGGCCTGCGGGAACCGCTCGTTGAGGAGGTCGATTGCCTCCTGCGACGGCGTACCCGGGATGCGGAACGTGTCGGAGGTCGATCCGGACAGGGTGGCGGCGCCGGCCAGCGCGGCGGCGAGGACCGCCACCCACACGGCAGTGACCAGCCACCGCCGGCGGAACGCGAACCGGCCAAGCCGATAGAGGAACGAGGCCATGTGGGGGCTCCTGTTCGAAGGTGCGTGGGATCGCCCGACCACAGGCGGCCGACGGCCACGGGCGTGGCGACTGGGTCCCGCTGGTTCCAGCGGTGCCGAGCGACACCCGAGACGCTAGCCGTCCAGCAAGTGAAATGCTAGCTGATCGTAAAGTACGTCACTTGTCGAACGGCTAGGATCTTGCTTGACGAACGACATGTTGATGCCCTAGCATCGACGAGTCGAGCGCTAGCTGGCCGGCAGGTTGCTAGCTTGTCGACCGGCAAGCTAGTCTGTGAGTCCGTAAGGATTCAGCGAGGAGTAACCGTGACCCCCGCCGCACTGAATGCACCCGGTGTGACCGACACCCGAGGGCGCATCATCGACACGGCGGTCCGCCTGTTCACCCGGCACAGCTACGCGGGCACCTCGCTGCAGATGATCGCGGACGAACTGGGCGTCACCAAGGCGGCCCTCTACTACCACTTCCACACCCGCGAGGAGCTACTCACCGCGGTGGTCGAGCCCGTGCTCGGGCCGTTGCGGACCATCGTCGAGACCGCCGAGGCGCAACGCACCCCCCACGCCCGCGCGGAGCACATGCTCACCGGCTACGCCGCCCTCGCCGTGCGCAACCGCGCCGTGATCTCCGTGTTGGCTGCCGACCCCGGCGTGACCGACGTGCTGCTCACCCAGCGCGACCTCGGCGACCTGATCGGCCGCCAGGTCCGTCTTCTCGCCGATGTCGACGGCGGTCCCAGCGGGCAGATCAAGGCTGCTCTCGTACTGGGCGGAATCGCCGTCGCGGTCGCACCGAGACAGATCGACCTGGACGACGATGTCCTGCTCCAGCACCTCGTCGAGGCGGGCCGCCGCACGCTGGGACTACGCACGCCACGGCGGGCCACCCACAACGCGGCCCTCAGCCAGGTCGGACCTCCATGAAAGCTCGAGACTGGACTCCCACCGAGCCCGCGCTTATGAGCACCTGGGGCGCTGTTGCATTCGGAAGATCCGACGCACGCCAATGGCCTGGTTGCTCATGGTCAGATGGCGGCGAGGAGCTCAGCGAACGCGGCTGCGACCCGCAGCTTCGGGTCGCAGTCGATGGCGAGTTCGTAGTGTCCACGGCGGATGTTCTGGACCAGGGCATGTCCAGCGCTGATCGTCTGAACCGGACGGAGACGTTTCAGGGGCACTGTTGCATCGGCGAAGCCCCGTCGACGGCCACGACTACGCCAGCCAGGCCGGCCGGGCCGGCACGGTGGCCACGCTCGGCTCCCGGCCCACGCCGCTACCCACCGTCGTCGTCAAGGACGCCTGGGCCGCGCTGCAGGCGCTCGCCGCCCACGTCGTGGCCCGGCTGCGCGACGGGCTGACCGTTGTCGGGCTGACCGGCTCCCAGGGCAAGACCAGCACCAAGGAGCTGCTGGCGGCCGTGCTGTCGAGCGCCGCGCCGACGATCGCCACGATCGGCTCGCTCAACAACGAGCTCGGCGTGCCGCTCACCATGCTGCGCGCCGCCCCGGCCACCCGGTTCCTCGCCCTGGAGATGGGCGCCCGCCACATCGGCGACATCGCCGAGCTCACCGGCCTGGTCGCACCCGACATCGCCGTCATCCTCAACGTCGGCCAGGCCCACCTCGGCGAGTTCGGGTCACGCGAGGCCATCGCCAAGACCAAGGGCGAGCTGGTGCAGGGGCTGGCGTCCGGCGGCACCGCCATCCTGGGCGCCGACGATCCCCGGGCGGTCGCGATGCGCTCGCTCACCGACGGTTCATCATCGCGACCGCGGCAACGCTGGCTGCGGCGCAGGGCCAGGCGACCGGCCGAGACAGACACCTAATCAGCATCCGACGGCGCCTGCTACTTGTTGACGAACGAGCCGCCTAAAGACCAGGTCAACGCCGGTGGCCGAATTCTGGCACTCGACAGAATTGTCCGCCGAAGAGATCGAGGAGATCGTGCGCCGGATCGAGGAGGTCCTCGGCAGTCGGAAGGCGCCGGGGCGGCCTCCGCTCATGGATCTGGCGGAACAGGTGGAGATGCTCCTCGTCCTGCTGCGCCAAAACCTGCCTGTGGGGCTCCAGAACCCCGATTCGGCCTGTGATCTGGTCTTTTGCGGTTGACAGGATCTTCCGCGCAAGTAATCAGGCGGCGTTACGATATTCATTGATCATGCCTGTGGGGCTCCAAAATCCGGGTGCGGTCTGTGAGCTGCTCTTTTGCAGCCCGGGTGATCGCCTGCGGAGGTCATCAGGCGGCGTTGCGGTACTCGTTGATCAGCCCGCCGAGGATGCGTGTGCGACGGACGGTGGACTCCGACGTCGGGGCGACCACGGGTGGCGGGTCGGGTGGGTGCTGGCCGAGGGAGCGGTGAGGCCGGTGGGTGTTGAAATGCTCGGCGTATCTGGTGAGGATCGAGGTCAGGTGCTGTTCGGAGACGATCAGGAGTCTGTCGGTGCATTCGCAGCGGGCGGTGCCGACCCAGCGTTCCGCGATCGCGTTCGCTTTCGGTGACCGTGGCGGTGCGCGCACCACGTCGATACCAGCTGACCTGGCTGTCGAGCCGGCCGTCCTGCCGGGAGCGGTGCGTCAGATCGGCTACGTCGTACGTGACCTCGACCATGCTCTGCTGAACTGGCTCACGCTCGGGGTGGGCCCCTGGTATGTCCTGCGCGGACAGTCGCAGAGTGGCCTCTACCGCGGTCAACCCTGCACGGTCCCCATCTCGGTCGCCTTCTCCAACTCCGGTGACCTGCAGATCGAACTGATCCAGCAAGAAGACGACACGCCCAGCATCTACACCGAATTTCTCGCGACCGGGCGGGACGGCTTTCACCAACTGGCTTGGTGGGCCAACGACTTCGACACCGCCCTGCAATCCACCCAAACTGCTGGATGGCCTGTTGTATGGTCCGGCGGCGAAGAGGGCGGGACCCGCTACGCTTACCTCGAGCCCCCCGCTGGTCCGGCGACAATAATCGAGCTTATGGAAGTCACTCCCGCCACGCCCCATATGGCGACCCTTGTCCGCCAGGCGGCGGAAGGCTGGGACGGCAGCGAACCGATTCGCTCGGTCAGCCGCGGCTGACCTGCGTTGAGGCGACCGGGGGCGGCGGGAGTACCAGCCGCTGCCCCCGGCAAACCCCACATGACTGTCTCCCATCGCGGGGCTTATGCCGCCCGGTCGCCAGAATATCTTTGATCATCGGTTGAACGATCACTATGCCCGCGCCCATCGGGCTACTCCGGAAAGGGCAGCATCAGGTCATCTGGTTGAGGCGTGCCCTGCCGCGAGTACTGCAATTTTCGTAGGCAGGATTGTCTGCACGTGGAGGACGACGGGACGGGCCTGATCGGACAGGCTTGTGCGGGTACCCTACCTTATTCCGTCTCCAGGCCGTCCAGCGGGTGGCACCGGACGTTCCCGCCGGAACGTCGACACGCTCCTCCCAGCGGCAGGTAGATGGACGACATGACAGGGAGAGTCATGCGTAAACGACTTGTTCTTACCGGGATGGCCATCGTGTCGTTGGCTGCCTGCGGCCCGATCGACCCGGCAGAATTTCCCTCCGAGGATTTGCCGTCTTCGGTCACCACGCCGTCCTTGTCGGCAAACCCGGGAATCGGGATCGGGGATGGCGCCCCCACGTACGTCCGCCAGTTCCGCCAGCAGTTTCCTGGGTTGGCGCAGGGAAAAACCGACGAGCAGATCCTCGGTGACGGCGAGGCTGACTGTTCGGACATGGCTGCCGCCAGAGAACTCACCACGCCCTCGATGGCCAAGCGGTACGACCTGAGCGACTCGACAGCCGACCAGTTCACGCTCCACAACATTGCCCTTTTGGCGACGTTCACCCTCTGTGGGATCCGCTGATGCTCGGTCATGCCCGCGGGGGTGGTGTACGGAGAGTGACGCCGCGTGATCCTGGTTCAGGTTATGCGGTGAGGGCTTCGGGCGTCATGCTGATCTGGGGTGTGTCGGGCGGGTTCTTCGTGGCGTCGACTTTGGCGAGGATTTCGACTCCGAAGTAGCGGTGTGTTTCGATCAACTCGTTGTGTTGTTCGGCGAGGACGGCGCCGACGAGCCGTATGATGGCGCCGCGGTCGGGGAAGATACCGACAATGTCGGTGCGCCGTCTGATTTCCTTGTTCAGCCGTTCCTGCGGGTTCGACGACCAGATCTGCCGCCAGATCTCGCGCGGGTAAGCGGTGAACACGAGCAGGTCGGCTTTCGCCTCGGACAGGTGTTCCGCGGCGCGAGGAAGTTTCTCGGCGAGCCCGTCGACGACCCGGTCGAACTGGAGGGCGACCTCGTTCGCGTCAGCCTGATCGAAGACGGTTCTCACCACGGTGGCGACCCAGGGCTGCGACGCCTTGGGTGTGAGCACCAGCAAGTCTCGCAGGTAGTGGGTCTGTGCAGAATTAAGCTGTCGGCGTGGCGGGCTCGGTTGCTGCGACGGAGGCGAGGAGCTGTTCGGCGGAGCGGTACTTCACTGGTGCTGGTGGCAGGTGGATGTCGTCTTCTTCGAGGATGGGGCGGACGTCGAGGAAGGCGGTGCCGATGGTGCGGTGGCTGACGCCGAACAACTCGGCAAGGGCTCGGCCGGTGCAGACCTTGCGGTGGTGAAGGAGGGCGGCGAGGACACGTTCACCACTGGTGATCTTCTGCGGGAATACGCCGCCGCGGGTTCCGGGGAGGCGCTGGCGACCGCGTTGCTGGTGGCGGCGGCGTTCCACCGCGGCTGCTTGGCGAACCGACACCTGTTCGATGAGTGCGGCGAGGTCGGCGCGGCTCATGCCGGTCAACGCAGGGTCGGACAGTTCCCAGGGCAGCAACGGGCGGCCGTCGTCGTACTGTCCGGTGCGCGCGTAGGCGGTGACCTGCTCGGCGCGGGTGAACCGCAGCGTCGTCGGCTCGATGGTGATGTTCTGCTCGTGCAGGAGATGCCGGACGTCGGTGACCGCCTGGCCGATCGTCGGCGGGGCGACTTCCAGCAGGTCCGCCAGGACGCGTTGGGAGCAGATCTGGCGCAGGTGAACGACGGTGACCAGGACCCGGTCGCGGGCAGAGAGCAGGGGCCTGCTGTGGGCGCCGGGGGCGTTGCGCCGTGGACCGTTGCGTCCCTGGTAGCGACGCTGCTCCCGGCGGGCGGCCTGCTCCGGGGCCAGCCGCGCCGCGAGTGCGTCCAGCTCGGCGGTACTCATGCCCGTCAGACGCGGATGGGCTAGCAGCGCAAAGGTCGCGGCCCGGTTCGGACCGGTCATGGCGTCAACCGCGGCGGATGAGGCCGCGCCGTCGGTGCGCGTGGGATGGATCGTGTAATTCCACGTTCTGTGCACCATGTGGTGCTCGATCGGAAGAGCATCGATGCGGGCTTTGCTGACCGCGACACCGACCGGGTAGTCCTGGGTGTCCCAATGCGCTTCGACCCGCAGCCCGCTGCGGGTCCGTGTCGCCGCGATGGTGTTCACGACCACTTCATGACTGGTCAGTGGCCTGCCGCGCCAGTTTATGGTGATCTGGGAGAACAGCCGGTGCTCAATCTTGTTCCATTTCGAGGTAGCGGGCGGGAAATGACACACGGTGATCGCCAGGCCGGTATCAGCGGCGAGCGCGGCGAGTTCGGCTTTCCATGCCCGGAAACGGTAGCTGTTCGACCCGCCCGCGTCCGCGGTGACCAGCAGCCGGGTGGCCTGAGGGTAGTCGGCCTGGCCGCGGGCCTGCCACCAGCGGCGGATCGAGGCCACCGCGAACGCCGAGGTGTCGTGATCGACCCCGACGTTGACCCAGCCGGCGTCGCTGGTCAGGTCGTAGACGCCGTAAGGGATGGCGGTGTCACCCTGCGGGCCGGTGAAGAAGCTGTGATCCTCGACCTGAACAGGGTCGCCTTTCGGTCGCCATTCACGGCCGGGGTTCGGGAGCTGGCCGAGCATCTCCTTCTTTTTCGCGTCCACGCTGATGACCGGCTCGCCGGCCTTCTGATGCTTCACGACCTGGTCGTTCAGGTAGCGGAACTGGGCATCCCGGTCAGGGTGCTGCTTTCCTTCCAGGGTCTTGGAGTTCGCCTGCAGACTGAAACCAGCCGCCCGCAAGAGCCGGCGGACTGTCGACGGCGATACCGGGTGCCCCTGACGGGTGAGCTGTTCGGCGAGGTGCCGCAGCGACTTCGTGGTCCACCGCAACGGCGAGGTCGGATCACCGCGCTCCTCCGGCTCGACGAGCGCGAGAAGCGCTGCCACCACAGCCGGATCCGTGTCCTCGATCCGTCTGCGGCCGCCGCCCGGCCGACGGACACGCCGACCGGACAGCGGTTCCCCGCCCGCTTCGAGTTCGAACACGCCGGCGCGGACCGTGGTCTCGCTGACGCCAGCGACTCGGGCCACCGCGCGGACACCGCCATGCCCCAGCAGCCAGGCCTCGGTTGCCAGCACCAGCCGTCGCTGCCGCTCGTCGAGGTGCGGCAGCACCATCGCGAACCGACGAGATAACTGGTCCAGGACATCCCCCATGATCGCCATAGCACGACATCGCACCAGACAGGTCGAACCACCAGGTTGTTCCTGCACAGACCCAGTGAGTCCGACACCTCTGCCACGAGGAGCCAGGCAGGGTCGCCCCGATCGCGTTGACCAGACCCCGGTGGGCATCGGAGGTGACGAGGCGGACCCCGGACAGCCCGCGGGCGACCAGGCCGCGGAAGAACGCCAGCCAGCCGGCGCCGTCCTCGCTGCTCACCACGTCGAGGCCGAGGATCTCCCGATGTCCGTCGCCGTTGACCCCGACCGCGAGCAGGCAGTGGACGTTGACGACCCGCCCGCCCTCGCGGACCTTCATCGTCAGCGCGTCGGCCTGGACGAACCGGTACGGGCCGGCATCCAGTGGCCGAGAGCGAAACGCCTCGACCTGGCCGTCGAGATGCTTCGCCAACTCCGACACCTGTGACTTCGAGATGTGCGCGACCCCGAGCTGTTCGACGAGCTTGTCGACGCGGCGTGTGGACACCCCCAGCAGATACGAGGTCGCGACGACCGAGATCAGCGCCTGCTCGGCTCGCCGGCGCCGTGTCAGCAACCATTCCGGGAAGTACGACCCGGTCCGCAGCTTCGGTATCGCGAGATCAAGTGTCCCGGCCCGGGTATCCCACTCCCGCATCCGGTAACCGTTACGGCGATTCGTTCGATCCGGCGATATCTCGCAGTATTCGGCGCCGCAGACGCTGTCCGCCTCGGCGCTCATCAACGCCTCCGCGAACGCCTTCACCATCGAGCCCAGCAGATCCGGACTCGCCGCCAGCAGTTCCTTGCCGAACCCGTCAGGGTCGGTCACAGTCGGACGCACGGCCATCGCGTTTTCCTCCTCATCGAGTCCTTGGTCGTTCTCGAACGAGGATCACGCGGTGGTCGCTCTACGTCACGGACCGCCACTCCGGCGAGTCGCTAGACGATCACGATCCGTACACCACGTGCGTGGACTCCACTGCTGGGGTGTCAGCGTGTTTGGTTGGGGCGTAGGTCGAAGATGGTGCGGCGGATGTCGTCGATGGTGTGGTCGAGGGCGTTGATGGCGCTGGTCAGTCGGGCTGCGGCGATGTCGCCGACGGCGCGGGTCAGGGACTGCAGGTGNAGGCCGATGGCGAAGAGGCGTTGGATGACCTGGTCGTGGAGGTCGCGGGCGATGCGGTCGCGGTCCTGGTAGACGGCGAGGCGGGCCCGGTCGTGTTGGGCCTGGGTGAGTTCGACGGCGAGCGCGGCGTCGTGGGTGAACGCTTCGATCAGCTCGATGTCGTGCAGCGGGAGGCGTGCCGCCGCCGTGTGGTTTCCGAGGATGAGTACGGCCGGTGCCCCCCGGGTGATCCGTAGCGGAACGATCAGCGCGCGGGTGCGGGGCATGGTGGGGGTGGGGGAGATGCCGCTGCCTCGTAGGTCGAGCTGGTTGAGGACGACGGTGCCGCCGGCCGTGGGCCCGTCCGCCGCCTGGATCGTGTCCCGGGTGAGGGTCAGCCCGAGCAGGAGGTCGGGGGCGGTGGGCAGGCCGGTGGCGACGTCGGCTGCGGCTATCACCAGGTTGCCGTGCTCGTCGGGGACGGCGACCGCACCTAGGTCGGTGCCTGCCATCGTTCGTGCGATGCCGGCGATGAGGCCGAGGGCGTCGCGTGGTTCGGTGACGGCGAGGATTCGGGTGGTGGTGTGCGCGATCGCGGCCAGCCAGGCTCTGCCGCGTTCCGCCCGCGTGTGGAGTCGGCGTAGTTCATGGTCGGTGCGGTCGCGTTCGATCGCAGCGGTGAGGATGTCGGCCACCGCCTGCACGAACTGGATCTCCTCGTCGGTGAAGTGATGCGGGGTGGTGGTGTGCACGGCGAGGACTCCGAACAGGAGCCCGCCGCCGCCGACCCGCGTCACCAGCACTGTGCCGACCTCCGGCGGCGCCGGTGGGGAATCCACCGTGCGGTGAGCGGGCAGGCCGCTGCCGGGGCTGTTGATGATGACGGGTTTGTCCTCGGCCAGGGCCTGGTCGAGGAGCCGGCCTGTGCGGTCCGGGTCGTCGCGTCGCTGGTTGAGGGGGAGCAGTTCGCAGGCGGCGACGCCGAGTGTCGAGGTGACCGCCGCGGCGGCCTCGTGGGCCAGTGCGGCGGGGTCGGAGCTGGCGATGGCCCGGCGGCCGAGCCGGGCCAGGGCCGCCTGGCGGTGTTCGGCGCGGCGCAGGTCGGTGATGTCGGCCAGGACGAGCGCGAGCATCTCCTCCCCGTCCCGCAGGTAAGGGATCACCGATACCCGCAGCGACCGGCCGGGGCCGTGACCGGCGAGGTCGAGGTCGCTGACCTGGGCGTGGTTAGTGCTTCTCGCGACCGCGACCAGCCCCCACTCACCGCCCAGGGCCCGTTGCCCCGGGGCGGCCGGTGCCAGGTGCTCCACGAGCCGGGTGAGGGGATCACCGATGCGTTGTGGTGCGCCGGCGAGCCGGTCCACGACCGCCGAGCCTTGCCGTAGCCGCAGATCGGCGTCGTAGACGGCCACCCCGACCGGCAGCTCGCCGCCTGGTGCGTCCGCCGAGACGAGTTCGAGCAGGGTGGCGTGTTCCCCGATCGTCTCGCCGCCGCGCCGGGCGGCAGTGACGTCCACGATCGTCCCGGTGTTACCGCTCACCTCGCCCGCGCCGTCCCGGATCACGTTCGCCCTGATCTGCACACGGCGGTAGCTGCCGTCACTGGTGCGGTACCGGGTCTCGTGGTGGCAGTGGTCGGCGCCACCGGCGACCACCCCCATGAACAGAGCGACCGTGTACTCCAGCTCGTCGGGATGGACATAGTCCAGGAACCGGGCACCGAGACTGGAACCGATCTCGAAGCCGGTCAGCCTCGTCCACGCCCGATTGAGATACGTCCAACGGCCTTCCGCGTCGGTGCGGAACACCACCTCGCTCAACGTGTCGAGCAGCACCGCAGCCTCATCCTCGCCGACCCGGCCTTGTACACCGACCTGGCGGGTGTCAGCCATGGGAGGCGCAGTAGGCGTCGCGGTCCTGGCCCAGGGGGAGGAGACCGGGCCGGGTGTAGAGGGTCCGCAGCGTTGCGGCGGTCGTCGCGGCAGCGGCCTCGATCTCGTTCACGATCCGCCCCCGGGCCTCAGCGGTCGGGGCGTTCACCAGCCGTTCGGCGTTACGCCAGGCGGCCTCCCGCCACACCACCAGGATCTGCATGAGCGCCGTGTACGACAGGCCCAGCGGGGTCGCGATGTTGTCGATCGAAGGGTCGAGCCGATTCGCCGCCTCGTGCAGCAGCGGGCCGACGACGCGGTTGAGCATGACATTGACCTGGTCGTGATCCGGCTTGCGGCTCCGCCCGTCCGCGGTGACCAGGCCCAGGGACGCCAGCACCAAGGGCAGGTCCCGGTTGACGTGCGCGTTCATGCCGAGCAGCAGGTCACCGGCGCCGGCGAGCCGGCGCTGCTGCGCCGCGTCGAACGCGATCGCCCAGGCCCGCGGCACCGCGGTGCCCGGCCCGGCCTGCCAGGCGTCGTAGGCCTGGAAATAGTAGGCGGCGAACACGGCGTCCTCGGTGTTGACGTAGGAGACGTCGTCGAAGAATCCGGGTTCCGCGGCGACCCGCCGGTACTCCTCCGTTGTACGCAAATAGGTCAAAGCGAACACGGCGTTGTGGTCACAGCTCGCCACGAGACCGTCGTAGCGGCCCTGCATCCGGGCGATCGTGGCGTCCACACAGGTCGGCTCTCCAGCGGCGCATTCCGCCGCGTCGGCAGGAGCGTAGGCAGTGGGAAGCGGCGGCAGCAGGCCCGTCCAACCCAGGAACAGGGGGTCCACAGCCCCAGCGGGAACCGCGGACACCACCGCCACCGCCGCCGCGAGGAAACCAGCAACCATCGTGAACGCCACCCGACGAACCAGACCCACCCGAAGAATTAAAGGGAGCATGGCTGCCGATCCTAGGGCAAGGCAACCCGGAAAAAGGAGCCGCCCCCGTTCATGCATAGAGATGGCGTATTG
>NZ_KB891280.1 GCF_000373365.1 Parafrankia discariae | reverse complement strand
CGTTGCGCACGACCAGCCGGCGGCCACGGTCGTCACGCTGGTCAGCGAGCTCGGCGATGTAGGCGTCGACCTCGGCCTCCAACGCGGCCGCGAGCATCCGCCGGGCACCCTCCCGGACGATCTCATCGATCAGCGACGGGCTACCCGCCGAACCATCAGCGGGCGTGTTCTCCTCGGGGACTACCGTGAGCACGGGCGTGCCTTCCCGACCGACGCGCCAACGTCGGCCTGACTGAGACCCAAACCTCGATCACCGGGAAGGTACGCCCTCCCCAACCGATCCACAGGTCTCAACCATTGCTCGGTCGGCCGGGTGGTCAACGACAGCCTGGACCCTCACCATCTGACACAGGCAGAGCAGCAGGTCACCGACCTGTTCGGCTCATCGGGCTGGCGTCCCATCCTCGAGGGCCGCCGTAGCGGCGCCCTCGACCCCCAGCAGACCCGCGACGAACTGACCAACCTCATGCGCTGGCGGCTGGAAACCGTCCTGGGCTACAGCTTCACCCACACCCTGCGCATGACCAACGTCCACGGAGTACCCGTCTACGACATGGTCTTCGCCACAGACCACGAAATCGGCAACAAGATCATGAAATCGGTCTACGGCAAAGCCGCAAAACGCTTCCCGCAGATGCGCCAGGAGGCCCGCGCCCGCCAACGCGACCGCCAGGAACGACAGACCGGCGCCGTCGCGATGTTCACGAACATCGATCTCGTTCAGGACGCGCCGCTCGCCGCGCACGAGACCTACCAACACATGCCCCCGGTACCTCCTTACGGTTCCCGCCCATAAAACGATCTTGTCCATGGGTCCGGCGGCTACTCGCCCACCGCACGGCTGCCCCGAGCTCGGGGGCATGGGCGTACACCGTCGACCGGCTCACCCCGAGCAGCTTCGCGATCGCGGTCACCGTGGTGTCCGGCTGGGCCATTCGAGGTGGTCCGGTCGACGATCAGTGTTGGGCAGCTTCGTGGGCGTCGATCAGTGTCTTGCCGGATCGGGCGAGCAGGTGGCGTCGCGTGATCTCGCCGTTCTCCCCGACCAGGGTGTTCTCCCCGACGGGGATCCAGCGTTTCCAGTAGGCGGCCCCGCCGTGGTTCTCGCCGAGGCAGGAGCAGACGCAGTCATCCCCGGTGGCTTCCTGGCAGCGGGTGTCGCACCGATCCCGGGTCCGGAAGTCCAGAACGACATCGACCTCGCCGAAGCGTTCAGCGCAGGCCTCGATGAGCGTTCGCAGGTGGGGCCGGGCGATCGCCCAGCGGCCGTGTCCGATGTAGCGCAGGTCGATCCGTTTACCCAGCTCGCTGCGCAGCCAGGCCCGGTTCGTGCCACCGCTGTAGGGCATCCAGAGCAGCAATCGTCTCTGGTCGACTGACCGCCACACCCACGGTCGCTTTTTTGTCACTCTCACTACGTTCGCACTCGAACGGTGACACTGAGCATCAAATCGTCCGAGAAGACGGCCGTTCGGTGAACGCTCTCTCGGCACTGCGGACGTGGCAGGCCAGAGCGGTCAGGCCTCGACATCCCCACCGTCGTCGCGGCCTCTGGCCCCGCCCCATGAGCCACGGGAATTTACTGTTCCCCGGCCGAATAAACTAGCGCAAATATGATCAAAACAGGTTGTGACCGGCCCCGATAGATGGCAGCACGCTGAGGGGAAAGGAACACGCTGGGGGATAGGTGTCGGCGATGCCGGCCGCCCACTTGTTGATGGTGTTGTGGGTGGCGGGGACGACGATGACGGCGTGGAGAACCCTGGCCGCCGCGTCTTTGGGCTGATGGGTGCGTCGCCGGACGCGCCCTGCCGCCGGCTGGCCTCGCTGGCGCCCGACACGAGCACCACGAACTCCGCGAATCGGACGATGTCAGGGACCGCTGTGGACCAGTGGTGCCCACAGGTCGGGGCGTTCTGGATACCGGTCCCGCAGACGCAGGGTGACGGCACGTAGCACGGGGGCTGCCTGGTCGGCGACCGGGGTGTCGGCGAAGTGCTGGTAGAAGGCGCGCGCGGCGTCCGGGGCGATGTCGTCGCGCAGCGGCCACAGGCTCGCCACCACGTGCCGGAAACCGGCGAGCTGGAAGGCGGCGGCCGGGTGCAGCACCTCGTCGGCGTAGCGGGTGCCGTGGTTGGCGGTGGAGCAGGCGGACAGGTAGGCGAGTTCGGCGTCGGTCAGCCGTAGACCGCCGATCTCGGGCAGTGTCAGGATCCGGTCGTGCACCCGCAGGCCGCTGTCGACCTGCGAGGTCGCGTTGATCACGCCGTGGCAGGCGAAATGCGCCCAGGTCGTCTCCCGCAGCGCGGTCAGGATCTGATCGGCGGTCGCGTCCGCGTTGGACAGCGACGGTCCGCCCACCACGGCGGCTTCCTCCTCGGCGCCGGGCAGTGTCGGCATGTCCGGGGTGGTGCTCATGACGACGGACAGGCTCTGGCGCCGTCGGGCCGGCGGGCGGTTGCGGGCGGCCCGCAGTGCTCGCAGCGAGGGGAGGTAGGAGGAGATCATGGTGTCGAGGGCGCCGTCCTGGCCGGGGTGGCCGGCGGCGTGCAGCGGCAGCAGGCCGAGGAGCCCGGTGGGCAGCCACCACACCCGCTGGGGCGCGCCGCCGGGAGGCAGGGCGGCGGCGACCGGGGCGACGACGGCGTCCCACAACCAGCCCAGCAGCGCGCGCAGCGCTTTGCCCCGCTTGTATGCCGCGGCCAGGGAGGGGCCGCTGTCGAGGGCGGCGTGCAGGGCCGTGACCTGCTTGTTGACGTCGGACGGTCGCAGGTCGGGCAGCGCGACGGCCACGGGGTCGGTGTCGGCCCGCACGAGGATCGCGTCGCTTCGGTGCGTGTCGGCGTTGACGAGGATCACGCACCCACCCGCGGCGGCGGGGGCCAGCTCTCCCAGTCGCGGCGCTGCGACGAAGTGCGCGAGGCCGGGGACCGCGCGGATGTCGGCGAGGAGCCGGTCGTAGTCGGCCCACCATCGGCGACGCTCGCTGGCGGGGAAGTCCGGGGTGTTGAGCCGCTCGCACACCCAGCGGAAGCGGGCGGCGAGGCGTGGTGCCCGCTCGTCGAGCTCGTCGAGGTCGGCCCGGGTGTTGGCCTGGCTCGCCAGGAGCACCCCGCGGCCGAGTTCGGCGAACTCGACGGCGCCCGCCGGGTCACCGGCCGCGCAGTGCGCGGCCACTCCGGCTCCGACGAGGCCGCCGTGTTCACCGAGCCGGTACTGCTGGTCGGCCCAGCCCGCCTCGCGGGGAGCCACCGACGGCAGGAGCGCGGCGGCCGCGTCCAGCATCGTGACGGCGAGCGCCGGCTGCCCGGCGCTCTGCGCGAGCCTGCCCATGGCATGGTGGGCCGACACCCGGTCGACGGCGGCCGCGCCCTGGGCGTCGGTCATCCCGTCGGCGAGCTCCCGCAGTCGTGACCGGTCCGGGGCCGGGCCGTCGCCGGTGATCCGTTGCAGGTAGGCGACGCACATGCTGGCGGTGAACCGGAATCGGTGCGGATGGTCGACCGGGAGCGCCCCCAGAGCCTGTTCGCACAGGGTGACGGTGGTGTCGAGGTCGGCGGTCGCGCCGGTGAGACGGTAGCGGTCGAGGTGGGCGGCGGCGAGGTCGGCCAGCCGGTACGGGAGGTCCAGGTGGTCGGCGGGTGTGCCGGCGACGGCCCGTTCCCCCAGGTCGACCGCCCGGTCCAGGTCGGCGCCCCCCGGTGTGTGGCTGTGCCGGCGCCAGTGCGCGGTGGCCAGCCTGGCGTACCGCTCCGCGCGTGCCAAGTCGTCCTCGCGGGTGGCGGCCAGGGCCCGTTCGCCGAGCTCAACCGCCCGGTGCAGGTCGTCGACGTCGCCGCTGATCGCATGTCGCTGCTGGTAGGCGTCGCCCAGCAGCGACCACCATCGGGGCGGGGGCGCGCTGTCCGTCGCCGTGACCTGCTCGCCGAGCTCGATCGCACGCGCGAGCTCGGCGGTCACGCCGCTGTGGCGGTAGCGGGTCAGGTGGACGGCCGCGCGTTCCAGGGCCACGCCGGCCTGGTCCGGATGTTCGGGCTGGGTCGCGGCCAGCGCCCAGCTCGCCAGGTCCTCGGCCTGGTCGAGGTCGGTGTCCGCGCCGGTACTGAGATGGCGCTGGTGCAGCGCGGCGGCGAGCCGGCCGAGGGCATGCGCCCGGGCGGGGTCGGTCTCGGGCATCGCCGCGAGGGCCTGCCGGCCGAGGTCGACGGCCCGGTGCAGGTCGTCGAGTGCCCGGCTGCGTTCGTGCCGCCGGAGCAGGGTCGCGGCGGCGGTGGACAGGTAGGTGGCGCGCCGCGGGTCGCGTGGTGACAGCGCGGCCGCGGCCTGCTCGGCGAGGGTGGCCGCCTGCCACAGGTCGCGGCGTTGCCCGGACCGGTCATAGCGGCGCAGCAGCGCGTGGCCGAGGGCGGAGAGGACGTCGGGATCCTCCTGTCCGCTGGGCAGCGTGGCCGCGTGTTCCGCCAGGTCCACGGCCCGTTCCAGGTCGGCGGGTGAGTCGGTGTGCTCGTGCCGGTGCAGATAGGCGGTGGCCAGGTCCGCGAGCTGGTCCGCCGAGGGGCCGGTGTGGGCCAGGGCCCGTTCGGACAGGTCGATGACGCGCCGCAGGTCCGCGGGATCGGCGTGCTGCCGGTACCGGCAGCGGTAGGCCCGGGCGAGGGCGGTCCACGCCTGGACGGCCGCCTCCGGCGCCTCGCCGTCCCGCTCCGCGAGCTTCAGGGCCTGCTCGCCGGTGTCGACGGCCCGGGCGAGGTCGGTGGCGGTGCCGTCGCGTTCGTGCCGGCGGCGGTACGCGGCGGACAGCGCCGAGAGCCGGCCGGTCCGACCGGGCCCCCTCCCCTGTCCCTGCCCCTGCTGTGGCCGCGCGGCCGCGGCGGGCGTCAGGAGCAGGACGGCCGCGTCGAGCAGGGCGGGATCCTCACCGCCGGTGGAGGCGTCGAGCAGCAGTACGCCGAGCGCGGCCTGCGCGTCGGGGTCTGTGAACCGTCCGACCACGGGTACGAGCTCTGCCGGGACGATCTCGTGATCGTCGGAGACCGGTTCCAGGCACAGCAGGCACCGGGCCAGTTCGGCGAGGCCGGCGCTCGCGGGCAGCGCCTGGTGACGGCGGTAGTGCAACCAGCCCAGGGTGGCGCTGGCGATGGAGAACGCCGCGTCCAGCGCGGGAGAGGAGGTGGTGAGGTCGACGGCGTGGAGCAGCCGCCACAGGGCGGCGGCGTCCTGGTCGGCGTCGGCGTCGAGGATCTCCGCGACCCGCCTGGTCCGCTCGTACTGCGTGATCCGGTCGCGGACCCGCCAGGTCAGGTCGTCAAGCGGCACCGCTACCGGCTTCCTTGTCCGCGCGTCCGGGGGCCGGGTAGCCATGGGCCGCATGGCCGCGGGCCGTCACCAACGTGGGTCCACCTGCAGAAGCCGGGCCGGACCGCCGCCGCCCCGTCCGGTCGCCAGCAGCAGGCCGCCGTCGGGAAGAGCGACGAGGCTGACCACCGGCGGGTAGCTGGCGGTGGCGTCGTCGAACCGGGCGATCACGGCACCGGACTCGACCTCCCAGACCAGTGTCTCCCGGCCCCGGGCCGCCGCCACGACCACCCGCAGGTCGGGCAGCACCGCCAGGGCGATGTCCCCGCCGTGCCCGTCGCCGGGCGCGGGCAGGGTGCGCAGGACCTCGCCGGTGTGACCGTCCCAGATCCGTACGGTCGACCCGGCGATCGCCGCCACCCGGAACGACCGGTCCACCAGGGTCGCCACGGCCACCGCCGGCACGCTCGACATCGAGTCGGCGCAGTCCAGGACGAACTCGTGCGACCTCGGCCGCTCCCCGGCCGGCCGGTCCTGCTCGAAGCTGTTCCAGACGTGGATGCGGGCGGCGCGGAAGTCCTCGACGCCGGCCACCACACAGACGCTGCTGTCGGAGAGCACCGCGGCCGCCACCGACCACACCAGGTCCACGCGGGGGCTGCCGACCTGGAACTCCCCGACCGAGCGCTGGGTCTCCACGTCCCACAGCCGTACCCGCGCGTCATCACTGCCGGTGATCAACCAGGGGACGTCGCCGGGTGGGTACGCCCAGGCGACGGCGTTCACCGGGGCCTGGTGCCAGTCGATCTCCACCAGGGCCGCTCCGTCCTGGGCGGACCACACCCGGGCAAGATGATCCTTACCGCCGGTGGCCAGGACGACCCGCCCATCGGACAGGACGGTCAACGCGACCGCCAGCACCCATTCGCTGTGCCCGGACACCGTGCGGAGCTTCGCGCCGTCACCAGTGCTCCACACGTGGGCACCGCTGTCGTGCGCCGACGCGAGCAGCCGGCGTCCGTCGGCAAGCGCGATCAGCGCCAGCGATCTGGGCTGCAACTCCGCGTCATCCCGCAACCAGGCCGCGGGGGTGACGTCGCGGACCCGCACCTCCACCGGATCCCAGTCCCGCGGCTGCGTCGTCATGGCGCTCACCGGGCCCGGCCGGCGCAGGGGCGGCGCCGGCGGCCAGGACACCCGCGGGGGAACACCGTGGATGTCGATGTACTCGTGCTTGTCGTCCGCCGCCATGATCCAGCCGGAGGGGTGCACGTACAGGTCGGCTGGCGGCTTCGACCGGCGGTCCACCCCGACGTCGACGACGTCGCTGGAGCGAAAGGGCCTCTCGTCGTCCACGTTCCCGCGGACGGACCTCTCGTACGCGGCCTCGGCCGGCCCGCGCTCGGGATAGTCGACGACATGCCAGTCCACGCCCTCCTCACGAGCGGTATGCACAGCGAAACGCTCGACACCCGTCAGCGGATCACAGTATCTGATCAGCTCGATACTTCCACCGAGAAGCGCATGGGTCTCGGTGACCCGCAGGCTCTCCCCTTTGTTGAACGCCGCCAGGAAGCGGTCCCACGTCGCCTCCGAATCGTCCCCCCACAGGTCATACAGACAGTCGTCCGCAGCCGTGTCGTAAAGCACCCGGGAACCGTCGGGCGGGAAAGACGCCAGGAACGGTCCCGGGTCGGTGGGAACCTGCTCCCACCGGCCGGTGTGCCGGCCCATCAGGCTACGGACGGCCAGCCAGGCCGCGGCCTTGTCCTCGAACCGCCGCAGCCCGAAACCGTTGTGCCACACGTACCAGCCGTCGGACAGGGTACCGACCTGGATGCAGGCACCCGCGGCCCGCGGGGCGGAGTCCCGCAGCGCCCACTGTATGACGGCGCGGCGTTCGTCTGTCTCCAGCGTGCCCTCCACCAGGTTCACCGTCCCCGCTCTCCGCCCGAATCCTAGCGGTGGCGGAAAACTGCCGTTCACCCCGCCGGAACCAGCTCTCCCAGCGCCCGACCCGCCGTTCCCGGCGACCCCGGGACACCGCATTCGTGAGGGTGCGACGGACGGCCTCCCGGCCCACCCGGATAGCGTCGTCCGCCGTGACGGAACAACGTGTCGACCCTGCTGAACGACGCATGCTGAGCGCCTTGTGCGACGAGTTGCCGGTACTGCGCGAGCTGTGCGCCACGGACTCCACGGACAAACGACTGCTGCTGGCCAGGATCGAGACCGAGGCCCGCGCACGCAGGCCGGTCGCGGCGCTGCTCGGTGAGCTTCTCGGCGCCGACACGACCGACCCCCGGCGAGGCGTGGGCACCGGCCTGCCCGGAGCCGGCCCCGGCCGGGCCGACGAGGAGATCTTCGGCTGCCCCGACAGCGCCTGCGACCGGGTCGCCGACGCCGTCCCGGCGGGCCCGATCCCACGCTGCCTGCTCACCGGACTGCCGATGAGCAGGCGCTGACCGGGTGAACGGCTTCTTCGACGAACTGGCGAAGAAGCTCGCCGAACGATGGGTCGCCCTGCTCGCCCTACCCGGCCTGCTGTTCGTCGCGTCCGCCTGGATCGGCGGGCAGCTCGGCTGGGCGCACGCGGTCGACGTACGCCTGCTGACCGACGAGGCCACCCGGCAGGGCAGCGCGCTGGGCGCGCGGGCCGGCCCGGTACAGGTTCTCACCGTGATCGGCCTGCTGCTCGCCTCGTGCGGGGTCGGACTGGTCGTGCAGGCCCTCGCCGGGCCGGTCCGCGACTGCTGGCTCGGCCGGTGGCCGCCCGGCCTGCGGCGGGCGCGGCGGTGGCGCACCGACACGCGGTCGCGCCGCTGGCACCGCCTGGTCGCCGCCCGCCGGGAGCTGCAGGCCCGGTATCCGCCGGCGACCCGGACACCGCCGCAGCAGGCCGAGATCGACACCGCCGCCGAGCGGGTCACCCGGCTGTCCCCGGCCCCGCCGGCCAGGCCGACCTGGATGGGTGACCGCATCGCGGCCGTCGAGCAGATCGGGGTGAACCGCTACGGCCTGGACCTCCGGTTCGGCTGGACGCGCCTGTGGCTGGTGTTACCCGACAGCCTGCGCGCCGACCTGGCCGCGGCCAACGGCCAGTTCGCCACCACCGTGATCACCGCGGCCTGGGCGCTGCCCTACCTCGTGCTGGGCGTGCTGTGGTGGCCCGGGCTGCTGATCTCGCTCGCCGTGGGCCTGACCGGCTGGGCCCGGGGCCGCACCGCGATCGCCGAGCTGACCGAGCTGGCCGAGGCGACCCTGGACCTGCACGGCCGGACCCTGGCCATCGCCCTCGGCGTCGCCTCACCCGACAGCGCCGGCCCGCTGGACCCGGCCGAGGGTGAGCGGATCACCCGGTTGATACGGAAGGGCCGGTGACCCCCGGTCACCCACCGATCGGCTGATAGGGCATTCGGGTGGGCTGCGCCGGCGGCGCGACCAGACCGTCGCCCGGCCAGTACGGCCCGCCCTCCACGAACTGACGAATCGACCTCTCGAGCTGAGCGATCTCCCGCTGGCGGTCACCTGGCCCGAGCTTCGTCCTCCTGCCGAACTGGCCCACCATGGTGACCTCGGTGTCGGGGCCGTTGGCCAGCAACGCCTCGGCCGGCGGCTTCAGGCCCAGCTGCGTCGCGTCGCAGGCGCCCGCGCGGGTGAGCGCGACGAGCGCGTCGATCACCCGCTGCCACTGCGCGACCTGCGGCCACAGCGCCCCGCCGGCCAGCTCGTAGGTCAGCGTCGACAGCGGCACGACGCACCCCTGGGTACGACCGGGGAACTCGGTCAGGCAGCGGTAGATCCGCCCGCCGTCCGGCTGCGGGAGCTCGGGGTGCAACAGCGTCCGCGCGTGCACGAGGGTCGCGTTGACGGGAACCGGATGCTGTGGCGACCGGTACGGGTCATGCATCGCGAGAAAATACACATCCGCGACAGTCATCTTCCCGTCACCTTCCACGAGAATCACCGGCAGAGACCTAGCTGACACTCTTTGCGCAGAATGCAGATTATCAACTCCACCACACCTCCGGATCACCCCTCAAAATCCAGTGAAATACTTGCCGCGGCGTTGTCGAAGTAGGGATCTCGATGGGACGGACGCCACTTGTCGAGAAACGAACTCCAGGTTCACCACCACACGACGGAACGCAGGATCAGACGGAAGTCCGCTGCCGCGGCGGTGGATCGAACCCGCAGGACCCGTGGCATCAAGAGGACGACCGCACCGCTGCGACGAACACGGCCGATCCACCACCGAGGTCGGGGCCGGCCAGAGCATGGGAACATCCCACCGCCATGACCGTTGTCCTTCAGAGCCGCGACGTCGGGTCGGTGAGCGTCCGGGTGAAGGCGACACGATGTAGTCCTGGTCCGTCATAGTCGCGGTGGACGGGAAGACCTTCGATCATGGCGTCGCCGGGTTCCACCTGGAAACCGATGCCGGTGTGGAACGCCAACGAGGCCGCGTTGCCGGGGCTGGTGACACACCGCACCCGGCGGCAGCCCCGGGCGGTCGCCAGGCGGAAGAACCGGTGGTAGAGACTCACACCGACGCCGCGGCGGCGCACCGACGGATCGACCCCGACGAAGTGGATGTAGGCGACCTCGGGCTGGGACTGCGACACGAACCCGACGAGGAACGCCACCAGAGCACCGTCGTCGCGTTCCACCAGGAAACTGCTGTCGGTGAAGTGCTGGAAGAACAACCGCGGGAGCAGCAGGCTGCGCTGCAGCGACCCGGCGTCACCCTGGAAACCCGCCCACCAGGCGTCCATGACCGCCAGGACACGCCGCTGGTCGTCCGGCATGGGATGACGCGGCACCAGACCGTCGGGAAGCTCGTCAACCACCGGTCAACCCTGGCAGAACCGCGTGCCTCGCCGCCACCCCTTTCTTCCATGGGCCCGGCACCCGCGAGGGCCTGATCGCCGCGGGAACCCGCGGCCGCGTCCACGCGCCGGTTCCGCACCGCTTTCCCGTCCGCGAGGTCGAGCTCGCGGAGCGTGCACCTTTCGCCGTACACCGACAACCTTCTGGCCGCGGCCGCGAGCATGCTGTCGGAGCGGTCGACGGCGACTACCTCGGCGTCCGGAAGCCGTTCGAGAAGAGCCTCGGTGACTCGACCAGAACCGCATCCCGCGTCGAGCACCCGCGTGATCGGCGTACCGGAAATCCTGTCGAGAACATCCAGGCCCCACCGATGCCGGGGGCTCGCGACCTTGTCATAAGGTTCACCTTTCCACACGTCAGCGACACTCCTTCGCCTGGTTCGCGTCACTCGTCACGAAGGTCCGCGACGGTCCGGACGGACCTCGCTCGGGTTCCTTCGCCGGGCGGGTGGGGGCTGTCGTAACGCCCGCCGGGCACGTACCCGCCCAGTGGTCCGTTGCCTACATCATCCGGCCAACGCCCCGCCGGTTCGTCGCGGGACTTTCGCCGGGCAGCATGGCGCCGCGCGCCGACCGCGCGAGGCCCTGGCGGGCCGTGCTCGCCAGGGCTCGGCGCGTCCCGTGCGCCGGGGTTCCTCAATCTTGAACAGGCGGGCTCGGCGGTCTCAACGGGCAGAGTGGGGTGGTGGACACGGGGGAGCCAGTCGCGTGGGCGCCGGGGATGACGCTGCTGTCCGACGCCAGTCCGGCGGCGTGGGTGGCGGCGGCGCTGACCGCCTCACCCCCAGCCGCGACGGTCGCGGCGATGGTGCCCCCCGTCTTCACCGCCTACGCCCGGGTGCTGCCACCGACGTACGACGGCGAGAGTGAGGGACGGCGACACCGGTGGTCCGACATCGCCGTGGACCAAGGCGTGCCGCTGAACGCCGAGACCCGGTTCGACGACCTCGTCGCCGGCTCCGACCGCTGGGGGCGTCCCTCCGACGGAGGACTCGACGCGCGGGAGACCGAGGCGCTCGCGCGGGTCCTGTCCGCCTTCACCGGCACGCCGGACCAGGCGTACTTCTGCCTCTGGGAGGGTTTCGGCCTCGCCGAGACAGAGGCCTGGAAGGACCGGCCGACGCGCGTGCGGACACCCCACCGGGCGTACCACCTGCTCACCGGCCCGGTAGGCGCCGCCCCGACGCTGCCGGCGCCGGTGGAGTGGAGATGCGCGAGCCTGTGGTGGCCCGCCGACCGCGCCTGGCTCGTCGCCACCGAGATCGACGGCTACCGCACCTACCTCGGCGCCAGCCGCGCCGCGCTCGACGCGGTCCTCGCCGACCCCGCGCTCGACGCCGTCGCCGTGCGGCCCACGACCCCGCTCGACCCCAGCTACGGCTGACGGTCGTCCCGACCGGGCGGCGGTGCCCCAGTCCGCCACGCGAAACGCGCCGTCACCAGCTGTTCGCCTCCGGCGGGCCCGCGAGACCAGGCGGTTCTCGCTGCGGCGCTAGGGTGAGCCCACTATGACGGGGGAAATCGGGACGAGGCCGGCCCGCCTCACCACAGCATGATCATCGATCGGGAACGAGTCGCCGCGGCGCTGCCCGGCTACACGCTGGGCGCCGAGCTGGGTGCCGGGGCGTTCGGTCTGGTCCTGGCAGGCGAACACCGGCGGATGGGCCGGCCGGTCGCGGTCAAGGTGATGCGCGCCGAGGGCCCGGAAGGCCTCGCGGTGAGCTTCGACGGCGAGGCCCGCACCCTGGGCGGGTTGGACCATCCCCACATCGTGCGTGCCTACGACTACCTCGACGTCGACGGGCTGTGCCTGGTCGTGATGGAACTGCTGCCCGGGGGCACCCTCACCCGCCGCCGCGCGGACCTCAGCGCCCCGCAGGCCTGTGCGGTCGGCCTGGCCGTCGCCGCCGCGTTGGACCACGCCCACACCCGCGGGGTGCTGCACCGCGACATCAAGGCCGACAACATCCTGTTCGCCGCCGACGACACGGTGAAAGTCACCGACTTCGGCATCGCGAAGATCTTCGAGGGATCCGCGGCCAGCGCCAGCGGCCTGGCCGGCACCCCCCAGTACATGGCCCCCGAGCAGATCGAAACCGGCCGGCTCGGCCCGGCCACCGACATCTACGCCCTCGGGATCGTCCTCTACCGGCTCCTGACCGGCCGGGCGCCGTTCGACCCCAGGCAGCCGATCCAGGCACTGTGGCGCCAGCACCTGACCAGCCCACCCCCGCCGATGGACGATGTTCCCGGCCCTCTCGCCGAGGTCGTGCTCACCGCCCTGGCCAAGGACCCCGCCGACCGCCAGGCCGACGCCCGTGTCTTCGCCGTCGACCTCGCCCACGCCGCCACCCGCGTCCACGGCTCCGACTGGACCGGCCCCACCGGCCTGCCCCTGCACCTGCCCGACCAGGTCCGCCGTGCCCTGCACCCGCCCGCACCGGCGGTGACCGCGCCGGCGGCCGACCCTCTCCCCACGTCAGCAAAGACACCAGCGGGAACCGGGGACGCGGGGGACGCGGGGGAGCCCACGGTCCTCGCCGCCCCGCCCCCGGTCACCGCGCTTTCCCCAGCGCCCCCACGCCGACGGCGATGGCGCCTGCCAGCCGCGGTCTGCGCGGCAATCGCTCTCGCCGCCGCTGTCACGATCACGCTGCTCACCACCCTGCCGACCACCGCCGCAGGCTGGTCCCACCCGAAACCCCTCGGCCAGCCCCTCACCGGCCACACCGCCGCGGTGACCTCGGTGGCGTTCTCCCCCGACAGGCACACCCTGGCCACCGGCAGCCGGGACCACACGGTGCGACTGTGGAACGTCACCACCCCCACCGGACCACAACCCCTCGGCCAGCCCCTCACCGGCCACAGCGCCGCGGTGACCTCGGTGGCGTTCTCCCCCGACGGC
>NZ_KB891279.1 GCF_000373365.1 Parafrankia discariae | reverse complement strand
CGCGCCTTCCGCTGCCGGTACAGCGGGCCGAGACCCGGATTCCGCTCGGGCTCTGACACCTGCCGTCAGGACAGCCCTGCCCACTGACGATCACAGNTGGTAATCGACGTGGCGTGCCGTCAACCACTACGGGTCGTCAGATCTCCTGGAACGACAGGGATCCTGGTCTTCCACACCTGTTCACACACTGTGCACGAGGCCCGGCGCAGCGGCGCAGATCTCCACCCGCGCAGCCCCGCCCGCCGAGGCCCGCCGCCCTCGGACGGCCACCCACCCACCTTCGAGATTGTTCACCCCGTCAGAACGGGGCCGTGAGGGCTCTCCGACCCCTGGTTTCGCGACCTCCAAGCGTCCTCTGTCGGTAGGTGGGGCATTAATTTCTCGCGGGTTCAAGGCACTAGTCGTCCCACCTGTCACCACCCGTGATCGGGCCTGTAGGGACGGGACTTCTTGATCCGTACGTCACGGGGCCCGCTCGTTGCCCGTGAGCCGCGGGACGGGAGAGCACGACGGCGCTCACCCTCGACGAGTCCTGAGCGGAACCTCTAAAGCAAGATTGTCAACGGTGTTGACAATCTTGCTTTAGGCTGTGGTGTTCAACCTGGAGACCAGCGGATCCCGCCTGACGCTCACGCCACGCCCGGGACGGGACAGGCCTGGAAGACAGAACCTCGGACATGTCAGGAAGACCCCGAGACCCCGCGCTCCCGGCTTACCGGTCGGTCGCTTCAGACTGGGCCGGTCTGAGCTGGACGAACAGGCCCTCGGCGTCGGCGCACAACGTGTCGCCGTCGAACAGACGTCCGGTGAGGAAGAGCTTGCGGCCCTCGACCCGGTCGACCGTCGCGTCCAGGCGCAGCGGCACGTCGACACGGGTCAACGCGCGGTAGGTGACGTTCAGGTACACCGACCGGGCGAAGGGTCGGCCGGTGTTGGCGAGCATGGCCAGCGCCTCGTCGAACGCCAGGGGCAGGGCGCCGCCGTGGACCGCCCCGTTCACGGTGAGGTAGTGCCGTCCGAACGTCACCCGGCAGGACGCCTGTTCGCTGTCGTGGACATCCCAGAGCAGAGCGGGTGCCATCGTCTGGCCGCGCCCGGGAAGATCGAGCCGGAGCCCGGTCGCCCTCGTGGACTCCGCGACGGTGAACGGCGCGAGCTGCGCGCTGATCCGCGCGAACTCATCGGCGACCTGCGTCACCATCTCGGACGGCGGCCGGGCGCCGGCGACGACGTCGAGCAGGTGACGCAGGTTGTCCACGAAACGGCCGAAGTCCGGCCCACCGGGTAACTCAACGGCCTTGGCGCCGTCTCGCGCGGACCCGGCCGGGACATCGGGGGAAGCCGGGACATCGGGGGAAGTCGTGCGGGGTTCGGTCACCACCCCAGACTCCCAAAACGCTCCGAGAGGTGCGGCCTGACGTCGATTCCATCGCTGAGCCCGTCACGGCCGGTGTCCTACGGTCGGGACCTCCGGGGCGGATCCCGTTCCCGCGTGCAGCACCTGTCCCGTGAGATCACCGACCTGGACAAGGTCATCAGCCGGCTCGTCGCCCCGACGCTGCTCGCCGTGAACGGTGTCGGCGCGGACACCGCCGGGCAGCTGCTCGTCAGCGCTGGCGACAATCCCGACCGGCTGCGTTCCGAGGCGGCGTTCGCGATGTTGTGCGGTGTTGCCCCGCTGCCCGCGTCGTCCGGGCGGACGCACCGCTACCGGCTCCACCGGGGCGGGGACCGCCAGGCCAACGCCGCGCTGCACCGTGTCGTGGTCTGCCGCCTGCGCTGGGACCCCGCCACCCAGGCCTACGTCGAGCGCCGTACCGCCGAGGGCAAGACCAAGAAAGAGATCATTCGCTGTCTCAAACGGTACGTGGCCCGGGAGATCTACCCGATTTTCACCGCTTTCAGTACGTCAAAGGATCTTCCCGTGGCCGCGTGACGTGGACAGGTATCGAGCGTTTCTGATCAGGGGGCTGGCGGCGGGTTCCCTGGTTGCGGTTGCCTTTCCTGGAGCTGTTTGACCAGGAACCGTGCCGGGTCGGCGACATCGTGGCGGCGGCCGTGGTCATCGAGGTAGTGGTAGCGGTCGAGATAGCGGCAGCCGGTCTCCTGGTAGCCGAGCCGCTGGTAGAGCGCTGCGGCGCGGGGGTTGTCGTCGGCGACGCCGAGTCCGATTTGCTGGTAGCCACGGTCGTGCGCCAGGGCTTCCGCGGCGCGGACGACAGCGGTTCCGGTGCCCTGGGACTGCAGTTCGACGGGCCAGACGGCCAGGCCGTTCAGCTCGGGACACTGAGAGTAGCGCTGTATCACTTCGGGTGCGGAGCATCCTTGCCACAAGATCTCGCCTGTTCCGACGGGGATGCTGTCGACCCAGGCGATCAGGTAGGTGCTGAGGCCGCGTTGCTGGCGTTCGAACCTGATGGCGTGTTGTCGGGTCTGCCCGCCCGAGGATATGCGGACTTCCAACAGTTCGAGATCCTGTTCCCGGCACTCCCGGATCTTCACTGTTCCAGCCTTCCGGACGGTGGAGAGAGGTCGGCCGCGCCCGTACTCACCAGCGGTGCAACTCTCAGCATGACCGGCTCCGAGTCAGGGGCAGCGCGAAGTTCGAAAGACCATCGATGCTCCTGCGACCGCTTGACATCCATAGGAGCATCGGCCGTAGCGGTGGTGGCCGCGGCCGTTGACGTCCCGGACACCCCCGCTCCGACCCGGTCGCGGCGGCGCCTACCTGCCAAGCCCGACGCTCTCACCGACGCCCAACGCGACCGGCTCGACCAGCTCACCGCCGCCTGCCCCGAGATGACCACCCTCGCCGGCCTGGTCCGCGGCTTCGCCGCGCTGCTCGACCCCACCGACGGCAACGACACCCTCCTCACCGCCTGGACCACCACAGCGCGGGCCGCCGACCTGCCCCACCTGCATGCCTACACCCGCGGCCTCGACCTCGACCGGCACGCCGTGAACAACGCGCTCACCCTGCCCTACAGCAACGGCGGCACCGAAGGCGTCAACACCAAAACCAAGAAGATCATGCGCCAGATGCACGGCCGAGCCGGCTTCCCACTCCTCCGCCACCGCATCCTGCTCGGCTAACACACAGTCACCACCGGAAGTGAGGCAGAGCCAGTAACTTTACAGACCCACTAGTCGACTACCGAACGCACCGCCGGATCACGCGAACACGCGTCTGACCACCGGGGTTCGCGAGCCGCCATGGCTCGCGAACCCCGGGACAATCAGCCGGCGGGCACCACCAGTACTGTCACGGTCGACGCGAAGCCGTCCGTCCGGTAGTTGCCATTGTTTGCGGATCCATCGGCGTTGAAGGTCGCGGTCAGGAAATACGTCTCGCTGTGCTGGAAGAGCGCGCTCTCGAACGTCAACGTAGACAGGTTCAAGGTTGGATCGAGCGCCGGCGTGTCAGGGCACGAATAGAGGCCGCTGCTCCCGAAGCAGGTCCAGGTGAGGGCGCCCACCGGCACAGGAGCGGCTGGATTGGTGGCGTTGGCGACCGAGGCGGTCCAGCTCACGGTGCCCGGAACGCCGAGCGGGATGCCGTTTGCCGGGTTTCCCGGGTCAGGGGTAATCGTGACGTTGATGTCCGCCGGCTGGGAGGTCTCGGTGGCCGAGGCCGTGTTGTTCGTCGGGTTCGGGTCCGTCGTCGTCGAGGTCGCCGTTGCGATGAGGGACTGCCCGCCCAACGCCACATCGCCGGCGACGCCGGACACTGTCAGCGTGGCGTGAGCGCCGGGTGCGAGTTCACCGATCGTCCAGACGCCCGTCGAGGACGAGAAAGTCGTCAATCCACTCGGGTCGACTGCCGGCGTGAGGACGCCGGACGGGATCGCGACCGCCACGGCCACGCCCTGCGCCGTCGCGACCGTGCTGGTGTTCGTCACGGTCGTGGTGAAGGAGACATCGCCGTAGTAGATCGGGCTCGCGGTGCTGACTGTCTGGGTGACCGCGACGTCGGCGCCCGTCGGCGCCGCGCCGACCGTGAGCGTCGCCGTCGCGGCGATGCCCTTGTCCTTCACGGTGACGGTGTGGACTCCCGCGGTGGTCGCCGTGCAGGTCGCGTCGGTGCAGGTCCCGTCCGGGGTGATGGTGTACCGGGTGCCGGTCGGGTCGGGCGTCACCGCGTTCCCGAGGGCGTCGAATCCCTGCACCGTGTAGGTCTGGCTCGCGCCGGCGGCGATCGTCGACGTCGACGGGCTGAGAGTCAGGCTGGCCAGCGGCGCGGCGGAGACCACGAAGGTGTTCGCGTCCACGAACGGAATCGCGGCGGATCCCGCCGGCGTGAACGACGCGGGGAACGCGAACGTGCCGGGTGCGGACGGAACGGTCACGTCGCTGTAGGACAGGGTCGCGACCTGCTGGTCGGCGCAGTCCGTCGCGACGGTGACCACGCTCGATCCGTCAGGCTGGGCGGTGGTCCCGGCCACCTGGAACTGCGCGCACCCCGAGGTCGCGCTCAGATAACCCGGCGCCGCCGGGGCGGACGTCTGCGGAGCGGAGAAACCGGCTGGCACGGTGATGGTGATCGTGCCGGGTGCCGGGTGCCGTGGGCTTCTGGGCCCGGTACGTCCACCCCATCGCGACACCCTGCGTTCCGGCGTCGGCCTTCTTGTTGGTGAGTTTGAGGTTTCCCTGATTGACCGTCGCCGCTTGGGCGATGCCGATGGTCAGGACTGGGCCCACCAGCGCGGCGGCCACCACCGCCACTCCCAGGCCCGCTCGGCCGGGCCGTCTCGGCCGACCATGCGCAGCACAGATACCCACTACCTACCCCCCGTATTCAGGTCAGGAAGAACTGGAGATCAGACCGTATACGACCCCGGCGAATACCACGCGACTGCGCCACAACAATGCGGCGCCGCACGCCAGTCGCCGGGAAAAGTAACCGAGTCGGCGCTTCACGACACGGGTTGTGACGACGGTCAAAGAGCCGCTTACGACGCGGCGACGACCGCGATCTCGAGCAGCCAGGACGGCTGGGCCAGGGCGGGGACGGTCACCAGCGTGCTGGCCACCAGGTGACCGTCGAGGACGTCGGCGGGCCGGGTGCAGGCCACCGCCTTGATCTCGGCGACCTGCACCGCGCTGAACCGGGCCGGCCGTCCCGAGCGGGGCCGGTCAGCCAGCCCGCCGAGACCCTCGGCGGCGAACCGGCCCCGCCACTTGCCGGCGGTGTCCGCACAGACGCCGAGGCCGGCAGCGATCGCCGTGTTACCCGCTCCGTCGGCGGCGAGCACGATCCTCGCGCGCAGCCAGTCACGACGAGGCACGGTCGCCGAGCGGGCGCGCCTCGTCAGCTCGGCGCGGACGTCATCGGTCAGGGTGATCGCGGTGGCACGGCGAGACACGTCGAAGGTTCTACCGAGCCGAAGCCGCACTCGACCTTGCCGCCGGCCTCTACCTACCCGACACCGCCGACAACCGACGAACTAACGGCGACGACCACTAGCCCGGCGGAGGGGGCCGTTCATCGAGGGCGTCGGAGGGCGGCGGCGAGGTCGCTCAGGTGCTTCGAGACCGGGCCCAGGGTCAACAGGCCGCTGCCCGCTCCCGCCAGCTCCGCTGCCGCGGGGGCGAGGTCGATGGAGGCACGCTCCATCGTCTCCCGGTCGCCGACGGCGATGGCCGCTTGGGCGGTGAGGCACCACAGGGCCTCGAACAGCAGATCGCGGGGCGGGTCCGGGACCTTGCGCAGCTCTGCGGCGGCGTCACGGTGACGGTCTTGGGCCAGCAGCACCAGGGGGCGAGCCCAGGGCTCGTAGGGTCCCCAGTCGGTGCGCTCGTCGGCCTGGGCGGGCAGTGCACGTTCCACGCGCATAGACAGCAGCGCGAGTGGTAGCAGGCCGTGTTCTAGTCCGGGCATGCCGGAGCCTTCCAGCCGAGCGGCGGCGTTCCGGTAGGCCGCCTCCACCTCGACCGCTGTTGCCGGGCCGGTCGCGGCGTTTCGCAGCGCGGCGTACCACTGGGTGAACAGGCCCACCAGCGGTAGTTCGTGGCGTCCGGCGAGGCGGTCAGCGGCGCGCGCGTGATGGTCGGCTGCGGTGAAGTCCGCCAGGGCGCTGCGGGCCTGGAGGCGCATGAGGTGGCCGAGGACCTCGAAGGTGACCAGGCCGTGCCGGGCGGACAGGGTGACCAGCTCGGCGCCGATCTCGTTCCGGCGCGGCGCCAGACCAGCTTGGTGGAAGGTCTGCATGAACACGGCGTTCAGCGCGAACGCCAGCGTCGATGGATCGTCCAGGCGGCGGGCGATCTCCTCTGCCTGCCGGGCCGCCTGCGGGCCGCGCGCCGCGCGGGTGCCGCGCGACTCCACGGCGATCGTGGCCAGCAGCCGAGCCCGGGCTGTCTCGTGCCCGCCGGGCGGGAGTGTGCTCAGGGCACGCTCCGCCGCCGCGACGACCTGCGCGGCCTGCTCCGGATCATCGACGCGCGTCCAGATCGCTGGGACGTCGTAGGCGCCGATCAGGCGGGCGGTCAGTTCCGCGTCGCCCAGCTCTTCGGCCGCCGCGATGGCCGCCACCCGGTGCCGGCGAGCTTCCAGAAGGCCGGGGCCTCCGGTCACCGCGAGGTTGCGCAGCAGACCTACCGTCGATTCCAGTCGTGCCTGGGCCCCGGCGGGCACGGCGCGGTCGTAGGCTGCCGCTGTCTGCGCCCACACCCGCCCCGCCGCGCCGCCCGGTTGGGGGTCGAGGTGGGCGGCATGGCGGAGAATGTCCGCTTCCAGGGTGCGTAGTCCCGGGCTGGGATCCACCCCCAGTTGCTCGGCCAGAAGCGCCCGCGCCCGGCGCAGGACCGCCAGCGCGTCGCCCTGACGGCCAGTGCGGTACAGCGCCAGGGCCAGCAGACGCCAGGCATCCTCGCGCCAGGGGTGCTGAGCCACGAGCGCGTCCAGATCCGCCGCCGCCCGCGCGGCCAAGCCCAGCGCCAGAAGGGCCTCGGCCCGCCGCTCGACCGCGTGAAGTCGCAGGTCCACAAGCCGGGAGCGCTCCGCGCGGACCCAGGGCTGATCGGCGAACTCGGCGTAGGCAGGGCCACGCCACCACCCCAGCGCCTGCGCAAGCCGTGCGGACGATTCTGTGGGCGACAGCTTCGCGGCGGCGGCCACCGCCTGCTCGAATCGCCACGCGTCTACCGCGCACTGCTCGGCGCGCAGCGCGTACCCCGGCCCCTCGGTCACCAGCAGGCGGGCCGGAGCGCGGGGTGAACGCTCCGGTTCCAGGGCGCGGCGCAGCGCAGCCACGAAGGTGCGTACCGCGCCCACCGCATCCGAGGGCGGATCCGTCCACAGGTCCTCGACCAGGCGGGAGACCGGAACGACGCGACGGCGGGCGATGATCAACCGGGCGAGCACCGCACGGTGCCGAGGCCCCTTCAAGGCGACTTCATCCTCGGCGCCGTCCCAGGCCACCACCGGCCCCAGCACACCGAACAGGACCTGCACCCGCGACCACCCTCTCCGGGGCATCGCCCTGAGCTCAGGGTAGCGCGCTCATCTGATGCTCATCCACGCCCGGCACGCTGGAGAGGTCTGATCATCTCTGGTCATCTCGAAAAAGGCGGAACCATGGCACCAGTCATCGCCACCTTCGACTATCAGCATGTCCCCGTCGCCGACGGCGTGTCCCTCAACGCGGCCGTTGGCGGTTCGGGCACTCCGATCATGCTGCTGCACGGCTTCCCGCAGACCCACCTCATGTGGCGGCACGTCGCCGCCGACCTCGCGACCGACCACGCCGTGATCTGCCCTGACCTGCGCGGCTACGGCACCAGCGACAAACCCGCCGAGACCGACGGCACCGCCTACGCCAAGCGCACCATGGCCGCCGACATCGTCGCCCTGGCCCGCGCGCTCGGGCACGAGCGCTTCGCGCTGGCCGGGCACGACCGCGGCGCCCTGGTCGCCTTCCGCGCCGCCCTCGACCACCCCGAAACGATCACCCACCTGGCTTGCCTCGACGTGCTCCCGACCCTGGACATGTGGGAGGTGATGCACGGCGCCACCGCCGCCGTCGGCTTCCACCTCTACCTCATGGCCCAGCCCTCCCCCCTGCCCGAGCAGCTGATCACGGCCAGCCCGGACGCGTTCTTCGGCCACTTCCTCGACATCTGGACCAACGACCCGCAGGCCGTCACCGCCGACATCCGCGCCGCCTACCTGGACGCCTGCCGCAAGGCGGTCCCCTCGATCGTGGCCGACTATCGCGCCTCCGCCGGCATCGACATCGACCACGACCGGGTCGACCGCGCCAACGGCAGCCAGCTGCGGATGCCGGTCACTGTGCTCCAGCAGGACTGGGGCGCCGCACTCGGTTTCGACGCCCCCGCGCTATGGAACGCCTGGGCAGCCGACCTGCGACACACCACCGTCACCTGCGGTCATTTCATGGCCGAAGAGGCCCCCGCCGACATCAGCAAGGCCCTGCGAGACCTCCTCGCCCGCTGAACGGCCCGAAGTAGCCCGCAGCCACAGCCGCACCACGACCGAACCGCACCACAGCCAGTAACCGACACCGGACGTCAACTCACACGACAACCAGAAGATCCTGCTCAACTATCCCGGCAGCAACCCCTCGAACGCTGCTCAGATAGGCGCGAAGTCCCAGGACCGATTGCTCATTTATCCGCCACCCCTACAGCACTCGTAGACGTCGGGTGCAGATGGGCAACCGACGGTGCATGTGAGCAGCAAACGAGCAGTGGTCGGGTCTATGTGAGCGGTCGCCGCCTTCGGTGACGTTCGGTGGCGTGGTCTGCGGCGTCCCTGAGCCATCGCCTACTACTCGGACTCCGCGCAGGGCGATGACACGATCATCGTCCATGCGGCCCTGCCGGTCGGGGCCGAGCCCGACGCCAGCCACGACTTCACGATCGTGGACCTTCCGGAGATCCCCTCCGCGGCCACCATCGTGCACCGCGGGTCCATGAACGAGGCCGTCTCCACCGGCCAGTCCCTGGCCGCCTGGATCGACAGCCACGGCTACCGGGCGGTCGGATACCCCCGCGAGCTCTACCTCGCCTGCCCCCCGGAGGCCCCTGGACGCTGGGTGACCGAACTGCAGGAGCCGATCACACAATCCTGACCCGGTCAGATCGGCTGATCTGCCGGCTTGGGGCTCAGGCTCGGTGCGTTCGCTGCTGCGCTGACCGGATCAGGGCTGACCGGATCGGGGCTGATCGGATCGGGTGGGGGCCGGTAGCGCCAGAAGGCGGGGAAAACCAGGACGGTGGCGAGCATCGCGGCGACGGCGAGGATGCCACCGCCGCTGATCGCCCAGGTCGTGCCGAGCGCGGCGCCGGCGGTGCCGTGGGCGAGGGCGCCCAGCTGCGGGCCGCCGGCGGCGACGATGACGTCGACGCCCTGCATCCGCCCGCGCATCACATCGGTGACCGCCTCCTGCAGGACGGTTCTGCGGAACACGCTCAGCACGATGACGGCGGCGCCCGCGAGCGTGAGGAACAGCGCGGCGAGCACCAGGTCGCGGGAGAACCCGAACGCGGTGACGGCCAGACCCCACCCGCCCACCGCCGCGGTTATCACCGCGCCGTGGCGGCGCAGGCCGGTGAAGGTCCCGGACAGCAGGGCGGCGCACAGCGCGCCGGCGGGAAGGGCGGCGTAGAGAACACCGATCGCGAACCCGCCACCCGGTGGATCACCGAAGGTCTCCCGTGCCACCTGCGGGAACAGCGCCACCGGGTTGGCGAACAGCATGGCGATGAGATCCGCGAGGTAGGTGACCAGCAGGATCGGGCGTGTCCTCAGGTAGCCCAGGCCGACGCCGATCTCCCGTGGGCCGACACGGCGCGCCCCTTCGCGCAGGGGCGGCAGCGGTGGCAGTTTCCACACCGCCCACAGCGTCACGCACAGCGCCGCGGCCTCGCCGAGATAGAGCGTCCCGATCCCGATCACGGAGAGCAGCGCGCCCGCGAGGAGCGGCCCGGCGATCCCGCCGGCGTAGACGACGGAGGACTGCAGCGTGTTCGCGGCCGGGAGCAGCTCGGCCGGGACCAGCCGGGGAACGACCGCGCCGCGCACCGCCGTGTTCGCGCCGAACAGGCCCTGCTGCACCGCGACCAGCCCCAGCAGGACCGCGACCGAACGCAGCCCGAGGACCGCCTGGACCCACAACACCGTCGAGGTGAGCGCGATGCCGCTGTTGGTGACCAGCATCATCCGGCGCCGGTCGACGACGTCGGTGACCGCGCCACCCCACAGTCCGCAGACCACCAGCGGGCCGAGGGCCGCCAACCCGGCCAGTCCGACGTAGGTCGACGACCCGGTGATCTGGTAGATCTGCAGCGGCACCGCGACCGCGGTGAGCGCACTGCCCATCGCGGTGACGACGGTGGACGCCCACAGCCGCCCATACGGCCTGACCCGCAACGGGCGAACATCGACCATCAGCCGCGTCCGCCTGCTTTTTGATCCTCTCGGGGGCGTCGAGCTCACGTGTCGGGCGTCCAGGCCCGGTGAGATCGCACGGCCTCGCCTTCGGTTCGGCTCATCCGGTGCGCTGTCCGACCCGCAGGACGCTCAGGTAACGGCGCGGTGCCCGGTCGCCCAGCCGGGTGCGGACGCGCTCGGCGATCGCCTCGAGCAGGGGTTCACGGACGTCCCGGCCGAGCTTGCGGTACGGCGACGTCGAGCGGAGCAGATCGGCGAAGCCGTCCCCGTCGAACCACTGTACCGTCGGGTACCAGCGCACGGTCGTCGGGCCGAACAGGGTGCCGGGGTCGTCGACGAGTCCCCAGCCCTCGCCGGTGGTGCGCACGTCGCCCTCGAGCGGTGGATGGCCCCAGTCGGGATTGCCCGGGGAGAACCGTTCGTGGAGATCGGCGGTCTCGGCGTACACCTCCGGCTCCCCCGGCCGGCGGACGACGACGTTGCCGAGCAACGCCATCCACCCTGCGGGACGCAGCAGCTCGTGCGCTCGCGCCCAGCCGGTCGACGGATCGATCCAGTGCCACGCCGAGGCGGCCACCAGGACATCGAAGCGGGCGCCACGGCCGTCCCACGTCTCGAACGTCGACGTCTCGACCTTGACGTCGCCGAAGGCGGCGAGCCGTCGGCGGGCCAGCGCGGCCATTCCCTCGCCTGCCTCGACGGCGGTCACCGGGCAGCCGAGCGCCGCCAGCGAGCGCGTCGCCTGGCCGGTACCGCAGCCCACCTCCAGCACCGACGAGCGTTCGCCCAGGCCGGTGACGGTGACGAGATCCGCGAACAGCTCGTCGGGGTAGCCCGGCCGGACCCGGTCATAGAGCTCCGGGACGTCGTTGAACAGCCGGCCGAGGTGTCGCCGATCCGTGCCTGGCACCGCATCGTCCTCCCTGAAACCGTCCACCGCACCGTCACCGGCGGGCCGGCTCCGGCGCACGCTGGCCGGCACATCGTGCCGGCACGATCGCACCTGTTCTCCTGATCACCGGGGCGACGCCCTCGCCGCGTTCATCGCCAAGCGCGGGTAAATTACCCGGAACACGCCTCGCTGGCCGGCGAGATTGCGTCAGACGCACTGAGCTTGCCGTTTAACCTTCGGGTGTCACGCTGGGTGAAACCTGCTGGTGTTGTGGGGTGGATGGGCGTGTCCTCGTGACGTGGAACGACCTTCGGAAGATCGTGCTCTCGCCCAAGAAGCCGGATCGAACCGAAGGTCGTGATGGGCAGTGTGCAGGACGAACCAGGACGCGTCGAGGCTCTGGGGCGGCTGTGTCGCTTCCGCCGGGAGTTCTACGACTGCCTGACTCGCCGCGCGGACGCGCTGTTCGAAGCCGTGGAGGCGGTGCTGTGCACCGACGGCCCGGTCCGGACGCTGGTCGACCTGACACTGGCCCCGGAACACCGCCGCGGCCACGGGGCCTTGTACGACGGGCTGAACAGCGGCCGACTGGAGATCTCCCGGCTGCGGCGCACGCTCGCCGGCCTTGCGCTGCCCACGGCCGCCGACGGACGACTCGTGCTGGCCGTCGACGTCAGCCCGTGGCTGCGTTCGGATGCACCCACCAGCGCGGACCGGCTGTTCTGCCATGTGCACGGCCGGGCGAAGAACCAGGCCCAGCTGATCCCGGGCTGGCCCTACTCGTTCGTCGCCGCCCTCGAACCCGGCCGGACGTCGTGGACCGCGGTCCTGGACGCGGTTCGTCTCGGCCCCGACGACGACGCCACCGCGGTGACCGCCGACCAGCTCCGGGCGGTCGTGGGCCGTCTGACCGCCGCCGGACACTGGCACGACGGCGACCCGAACATCCTGATCGTCATGGACGCCGGGTACGACGTGACCCGGCTGGCGTTCGTCCTGGCCGACCTGCCCGTCGAGGTCCTCGGGCGGATCCGTTCCGACCGGGTGCTGCGGCTCCCGAAACCACCCAGACAGCCCGGCGTCAACGGTCGTCCACCCAAACACGGCCCCGAGTTCGCCCTCGACAAGCCCGCGACCTGGCCCGCACCGCAGCACACCACGACCACCCACACCAGCCGCTACGGGCAAGCCACCGCGGCAAGCTGGGACCGGCTCCACCCCCGGCTCACCCACCGCACCTGCTGGCTCGACCACTCCGGCGACCTCCCGATCATCGAAGGGACCCTCATCCGCCTGCAGGTCGACCATCTGCCCGGCGACCGCGACCCCAAGCCCGTCTGGCTGTGGTCCTCCGCCGTCGATGCGACCGCCGCCGACATCGACCGCGCCTGGCAGGCGTTCCTACGCCGCTTCGACCTGGAACACACCTTCCGCCTGTTCAAACAGACCCTCGGCTGGACCCGACCGAAACTGCGCACTCCGCAGGCCGCCGACCGCTGGACCTGGCTGATCATCGTCGCCCACACCCAGCTCCGCCTCGCCCGACCACTGGCCCGCGACCTACGCCGCCCCTGGGAGAAACCCGCCCCACCAGAACGACTCACCCCCGCCCGAGTCCGACGAGGATTCCGGAACATCCGCGCGATCATGCCCCTCCCCGCCAGCGCACCGAAACCCACCAAAGCCGGTCCCGGCCGCCCTCCCGGCTCGCGCAACTACAGGCCAGCACCCCACCACGACGTCGGAAAGACCACCAGACGGGAACTCACCATGACCGCCCACCAGCAACAGAAAGGTTAAAAATCAAGCT
>NZ_KB891278.1 GCF_000373365.1 Parafrankia discariae | reverse complement strand
CTCACGGCGAATCGTCGCGAACAGTGCGACCCGATCGGACTGCGACGCCATCGACACCTCATACGGAGAGTGATGCCGCAGATACTCCCACTCCGGGTGCCGGCCCAGGACGGCCATCACCACGCCCATGCCACACCGCGGGCCACTCCGAGGCCACGCCCACCACGTCGCTCGACCACACCGCCAGGTGGTCCCCAAACTCACCTACATTCGATCTTGACCCGAAGATCGAATGGTCCCCGTTCTCACCTACATCTGGTCCCCGTTCTCACTTGCAAAGCCAGGAATGGCCCACCACCCTCCCCACGGCGGACGGGGCGCCGATCGCGCTGTGGGCGCGCGGTGACGGCCACCTGGTTGACTTGACAGCCCGGTCGATCACGGTCACCGGCACTCGTAGCCCCAGCGTGCATGGCGTGGGCCACACGCGGCGCTTCGCCGGTGGACTGGCCACGGCCACACCGCCAGTCACCGTGACCGCAGCGGTATCGGCGGGGATCGGGCTACAGGCGTTGACTAGCGCCGCGCTACACGGCCCCACCCTTGCCCTGCTCACCTCGTCGGCGCCCGCCTGCCTCACCCGCTACGGCTCGCTTCTCGCCGTGGTAGCCAGCCGAGGTGTCGTGCTCAGCCTCACCCCGCCGCTGGTACCGGCGCCGCCCGGCACCGGGGAGCAGGGCCGCCGGCTCGCCACACGGATAACGCTGCTCGGCGCGTTGAGCCCGGCGGTACTGGTCATCGAAGCGGAAACCGCCGGGCAGGCGATGACGCTCGCGCGGGCCGCCCACGGCCGGGACCGGCTCGTGATGGCCGTCCCGGCCGGTCATCCGCTGACCGACCGCCACCACGGAGGCTGCCACCAGCTTCTGCACGGCGGCCTCGCCGTTCCCGCCGTCACCGTGGACGACATCACCGCACGGCTACCCACCGGGTAGCCCGCGCACGGCACGACCATCCAGGCTGATGGCCCGCCACCCCGGTTACCGGGGTGGCGGGCCATCAGCCTGGATCTGAGGGTCAGCGGCGGGGCCGGTGATCGAGGATCTTGTCGTAGGTCAACCGCCAGGTCTCCCCTTCCAGGTCCCAGTGGGGATGGTCAGGGAGCGGGTGTTGACGCGCAGGACCGGGTGCCAGCCACCGAACGACGCCTTGACCTGGTCCCCGGTCTGGAAATCGCCCGGCCGCCAGACCTTCACCCCGGCGGCTTCCTGCTCGGCGACATGCCGGGTCCAGTAGTCGATCTCGGCGGCGCGTTGGAGGAGGTCCGCCTCGATGCGGGCCTTCCACCTGGGGTGCGGGGCAGGGTCGCCGTCGGCGGCTCGGCGTTCCGCTGCGCGCAGGGCGCGGGTGTCGACACGCTGCGCGGCTTCCAGGGTCTTGAGGCGGCGCAGCGCAGCCGGGACGTCGAGGCGGCTTTGTGCGTAGCGGGCCGCGGCGGCGGCTTTATCCGCGTGGTAGCCGGCGGTGGCGGTGGCCTCCGTGGCGGCGTCGTCGTGCCGGTCGGCGCGCGCCAGATCGCGCCGGTGGCCGGGCGCGGAGTGGTGACCGGGCAGGACAGGCTGCCCCAGCGGGATGGCGCCGCGCAGCGCGTCGGCGGCGTTGCGCCGGGCGTCGGCGCGGGCTGTCGCACGGCCGGCGGCGTCGGTGTGTTGGGTGGCGCGGTCGTCGGCCCGCCCGATCCGGGCCGCTTCCCACGTGGCGATGTCGGTGATCGGTGTGTCGTCGACGCTGACCGTGACGGGGAAGCCGGCGACGCGCAGCGCGCCGGCCAGCTCGTTGATCCGGAAGGTGTCCGCGGCGCGGCCTCGGCTGCCACGCAAATACCAGGAGCCTTCCTCGCCGATGAGGTCAGACCAGCGGACCCGAAACCGGGTGAAGATCGGCGACAGGACCCGACAGTCCGCCCGGCGGATGCCGTCCATCAGCGTGCCGGTTTCCCGGTCGTGGCGGATCGCCAGCGGCGCCCGTGCGGCGTCGTCGGGTGGGGGCGCGGTCTCGTGCATGGGGCGTGGCCTTTCCCGGCGGGGGTGGGTGTCACCGCGGGCCTGGCGGGGGTGGGGCGTCGCCGGGCCGGTGGCAATGGGGGGTGAGGGCGGGGCGCAGATCGTCGCCGCTGGTGACGATGCGGGCGGTGCCCTCGCGCAGCAGGGTGAGCGGACCGGCACTGAGCGAACTGGTGACCGGGCCTGGAACGGCGAACAGCGGTCGGCGGTGGCGGTAGTGGGCGGCGAACGCGACGGCGAGCGGCACCTCGTCGTCCGGGCCGGCTTCGATCAGCACTGTGACAGGGGCGAGGGCGGCGAGCAGGTCGATGCGGGCCCGGACCCGCTGGGGGAGGGTGAGGGCGCCGGGGGCGGCCGGGCTGAGGACCGCGCCGCGGGCCGCGACAGCGCCCAGCAGCGTGCCGGGGGCTGTGACATCGCGCAGCAGGTGGCGGTCGTGAGTGTCGATGCGGGTGGGGGTGTCGAGGACGGCGACGGCGGTGTGCGCGCGGGCGGCGGAGGTGAGCGCGGCGGTCTGCGCGGTGCTCTCGCCAGCGAAGGCGACGATGGTGACGGCGCCGCCCTGGTCGGGTGTTGTCAGGTCGTGGGTGAGGTCGACGGCGACCGTGCGGCCGTAGGCGCTGCCTGCCTTGGCGCTCAGGATGGTCACCGCCCGGGACAGCAGGCTGCGTGGGTTCCCCTCGCCGGACGCCCACAGCCCGACCGGCCCGCCGGGAACATCAAGGGTGGCGGGCCAGTCGGAGTCGCCGGGGATGAGTAGGCGCCAGCCGATCCTGGTGGCGTGTTCCAGGACGCCGTCGGGGCCGAGGGTCCGGTGGTAGCCGGCGAGCCGGTCCCACACCGCGACCGCGCCGTGGCGGCGGACCGCTTCGGCACGGTCGCGGTTCGGGGGCAGGGAGGTCAACGCGGCGCAGGCACGGCGGAGCGGGTCAGTCACAGCGATCCTTTCCAACATTAGGGAGGTCTGTGGTCGGGCAGGCCGGCGAAAGGGCGGGGCCGCGGTGGTGCACGCGGGATGCCTGCGGCCCCGCTGCTTTCCGGCCGGGTCAGCTGCGGTCGAGGACCGTGAACACCTCGGCGGCGCTGGTGATCAGCCGGGCGGAGCCGTCGCGGAGCAGGGCATGCGGGCCGGCACTGAGACGAGAGGTGACCGGGCCCGGTACGACCAGGACCGGGCGGCGGTACAGGTGGGCGGTACGAGCGGTCTTGAACGCATCACCCACGAGGCCGGACTCGATCAGGACGGTGGCGCGGGTGAACGCTGCCAACAGCCGGATGCGGGCGGTGTGATGGCCGAGGGCCGGTGAGGTACCGGGTGGGGCCAGGCAGACGACCATTCCACTGTCGGCGACGTCCGCGAACAGGTCGCGGGTGTAGCGGGTGAGCGCCCGGACGCAGGTCAGGACCGCGACGGCACGGCGGTGCGCCACGGCGACCCACAGGGCGGTGGCGTTGATATCGCCCACGAGCCCGCCGACGGCCACGGTGACAGGCTCGGCCGCGAGGGGGGTGGTGAGGTCCCACACCAGGTCCCGGGTGACCCGCGTCCCGTAGTCGGTGCCGGCCACGGCACCGACGACCGTCACGGAACGGCGGGTCAACGCGGGCAGGTCACCGCTGCCGCGTACCCACAGCCCCGCCGGAGTACCAGAGGTGTCATCGAGGACGGCTGGCCAGCCGGGATCGCCCGGGATCAGGAGTCGCCAGCCGTCCGCCGCCGCGGAGTCGAGGAGACGAGTCGGATCGATATCCGGGTGGTGCGGGGCGAGACGCGCCCAGACCTCGATCGGATCGGTACGGTCCGGGCCGTCGGAGAACGGGGTGCGTGAGGGCAGGGCGGTCAGGGCGGCGCGGGCGTGCCGGGGGTCATCGTCAGGCATCGGAATCCTTCACACCGGGGCGGGGCGGGCGCACGGCCAGGGGGTTAGGGGGTGTGGGGGGAACGCCACGGCGGCGGGTCGTCGGGGCCGCTGCGCAGGAGCCGGCCGAGCGCGGTGTGCAACGTCCAGGCCTCGGGACGGTCTGCGATGCCGGGAAGATCGAGGACCGTGGCGGCGAGCAGGGTCGTGAACGCGGCCTGCACCGCATCGCGCCCTGCCCCACCGGGGTCGTGGGCGGGCGGGACCGGGGGGACCCATCCGCCGGTGGCGGGCCCGCTGTTCCCCTCCCGGGGGGTGAACAGGAGCACGGCCGGGGCGCTGCGGGACGCGGGGGTGGTGGTGAAGACGGTGTCGGCGGGGAGGGTGAGCAGACCGCGCAGGATCGCGTCGCGGGACGCGGTCGGGTACACCGTGACCGTGAACGTGCCGTCCGCGTTCAGCCGAGCGTCCACCCGGCTGTCGGAGAAACGGGCCATCAGATTCCCTTTACGGTGAGGGTGTTCGGAGTTCCCAGGCCGCGGGAAAGACGTCCACGGCCTGGGTGAGAGTCCGGAGCCGAATGCGGTGGTCTTAGCCGCCGGTCGCCGCAGCGGCGGCGGAGGTGAGCGCGAGACCGGTGGGCGTGATCTGGAAACGCTTCGGCCGGCCCGGGAGGAGGGTGAGCTCACCTCGGCGTGTCATCGCCAGGCCGGCCGCGTTGATCGCCCCCGACGAACGGCCCGGGATCTCACGGCTGATCTCGGTCACGCTCATCGCGACGTCCGCGTGCGCGGCGAGCACGTCTAGGACCATCGCGGCGAGCGCCCCGGCCTGCAGGCGGGGTTTCCCGTCGGTGTTCACCGTCCGCCCCGCAGCCGGTGCCGGAGCCTTCGGGGCGCGGCGTCGTACCGGCCGGGGCGGGGGTGCCACACCGGCCCGCACCGGGCAGTGCGACGCCGGGCAGGACCACGCCGCGCACTCCACCCCACCCGCCGGTACACCCCGACCAGCCGAAGCCGGGGTTGGAGCGGGGTGGGTCAGCCCGTCTCCAGGTGCGGTGCCCGCGTCGGGCATCGCATCGACAGGCGGCGCGGGCAGCGCGGCGCGATCCGCGCCGGGCACTGATCGCCGTGCGGGTTCACTCACGGCTTCCATCGGCGTCACGGCGCCGAGATCCTCGCCCGGGTCGACGGAGGGATTCTGGACCGGCGGGTCCGCGCTGGGAATGTCCGGCGCTGTCTCGGTGTCCGGCTCCGGGCCACTGTCTGCCTCAGCGTCGGTGGGGGGCGTCGCGGGCGGTTCCTGCACGGCCCCGACACCGCCCTCGGCGGTGGGGTCTTCCTGCGCCGTCGCCGTGCCCACCGGGTCGGCCGGGTCGGCCGGGTCGGCCGGGTCCTCCCCGGGGTCACCGGCCTGCACCGGGGCCGTGTCCTCCTCGATTGCTTCCGGCTGCTCCGCTTTCCCGTCGGCGTCAGCGGCCTGGGCGTGGTCGACGGTAGCGGTGGACGAGTCGGGCGCTGCGTCGGGTGGCGGGACGGTCTCCAGGTCGGGGGCGGTTACTGGCTCCGGCGAGCTGTCCGACGCCCCGCCGGCCTCGGTGATCACCGGCGGGTCGCCGTCGCCCTGGGTGTCGCTGCCGGCCGGTGGCTCGGTGGGTGCGGTGCTGTCCGGTGCGGGCGTGTCGTGCGGGGTGGGGATCGGCTCCCACTGCGCGGGCGTCCCCCGGGCCCCGGACCGCCGCGACGCCACGATCAGTCCCGCGTCCACCATCTGGTCCAACACCGGCCGCAGCTGCCCGACCGTCATCCCGGCCGCGACCCGTATCTCCGCCAGGGTCGCGGGCCCCTCATGATTCCGTAGGATTTCCAGGACACGCGCGGTGTCCGGATCGGCGGCGGATGCGTTCTCGTCGACCATTGTTCACAACCCCCATTGTCGGGTGCGTTTTCCGGGTACGTGAACAGCTGTATCTCGATCCGAACGCATTCAGCCAGCCGTATCCACCAGCCATACCCAGTGACATGAATCACTGCCCGGGGAATTGGTGGAACCCGTTGCTGAACCGAATCTGATCAAGTTACGGTGCCTGACGTTCCCGGAATTCACCGCCACACAGACGTGCAGGCCACCCGGGAGCGTTCCCCTCATCCCCCCGCGTGGAGTAGGCGCCCGCGCGCCCCTTCACGCCCCGCGCAGAACGGCTGCCCATGAAACCGACGCCGAACACGCGAATGGATCCACGGCTGGATCCGCCTTTCGACCTGGAGGCTTTCCTCGAGGGTCACGGATTCACGCGGACCAGTAGCAGCCCGGATGTCTACCGGCACGCCCACGTCGAGGTCGAGAACAACGGCGGACACCTCTACGTCCGCCGCTACACCTCACTGGGGCGCCGGCTCATCGACTGGGCGTGCGCCTACGACCCCGACGTACCACGCGAGCTGATCATCATGGCGGTCCTGGCCGCGTTCACACCCGTCCCCGTCCCGCAGAGCAACGCCGGTACCTGGTCGGTCTGGGCCGCCGTCCCCCTCACCGTCGGTGTCAGGCTCTCCCGCGACGCCGCCCGCGACGCCGCTGGCTGGCTCGGGGCCGAGGGCTGGCCCTACCTCACGTACCTGTCCGACGGCGACACCCCACCGGCCGGCGACCCGACCGCACACCCAGACTCATGATCACCGTTCTGGTGATTCCGGCGGACTCGACCCGCCTGACACGCCAGCACCGACTCGATCCCACCGATATACCCGCGATGGAAAAGCTCGTCGGTGGCCTCCTGTACCCGGTGAGCCTCACCGACCCGGAAAGCAGCCTGTACCTTCCCACCTCCAATGCCCGGTTCCCGGGGCCGTGCAACATGCGCGCCACCGCGCTCGCCGCTTTCCACACCCGCCCTTCCCGGCTACCACGGACCATCCTGCGCGGCGATGCGCTCCTCACCGGCCCCACCACCACCGAAGGGCAGGACACCGACGTCCCCGACGAACTCGTCAGCCTTCTCGACAACCGCATGTTCCGCGTCCAGACGAAACAGCCCGACACCCACAAGTGGACCCGAGGGCGTCGCTACGTCGGCTTCGAACACGCCTACACCCAGACCTGCAACACCGTCCGGGGAATACCGGACGACGCCATGCCCCTCATCCGCATCCTCGGCGCCTCACCCGCCACGTCAGACAGAAAAGGAAACCGGTCATGATCCGAGTGTTGACGGTGCCCGCCGACCCGGCGGCCCCGCATGCCCTCACCGAGATGAGCCCGACGGACCTGCGTGGATTCCAGACCCTCGTCGGGGGTTCGATCGAACGCGTCCCTCTCGCTTCCGCCGGGTCGCTGTGGGCCAACGAGGACGGCCTCGGGCTGCGCCTGCCGTTCAACGAGCGCGCGACCGCGCTCGCCGCGTTCCACGCCCCCAGGTTCGCCTGGGACCTGCAGATCGCCGGTGACGTCTACCTCACCGGCCCTGTCGACACCGACGGGCTGGACACCGACGTCCCTGACACCCTCGTCGCGCTCCTCACCGCCGAGTGGATCAGGCTGCAGGCGCGCCCGAACGGCGGGGACTGGGCGGACAACGGGACCTATCCCGGCCTGCTCGCCGCCTACACCGCCGTCTGGGAGAAAGCCGGACTTCTCACCGAGTACGAGCCCGGGAAGCGCTTCGCTGTCCGCGCGGTCCCCGTACCCACCGCCGCCGAGCAGCCCACGGCCGGTTCCGCCACCGACGGTGAAGCGGTGTGGACCGTGTGGGGAGACCGCGTCGACCCCTACGCCGTCCGCCAGACCCGCGAGCAGGCACAGGCCGCCGTCGACGCCGCAGCCACCGAAGGAGAGGACGGCGTGTACGCCGAGCACCCCGACGGCACCACCCTCACACCCACCCCCACCCGATAGCCCCGGACACCGGCGGCCCCGAGAGACCGGGGCCGCCGGTGGTCCACCCACACCGCGACATTCCCTCCCGGCTCCGAGCCCCACCACCAGCCCGCCCCGTTCACCGCTGCCCGGCACTAGCTGGCCATCGCCCGGCCCGGCCCGCCGCACCAGGAGGACTTGGACCATGAAGATGCTCGGCCGTAAGGCCTTCTACATCCGCGGCTTCGCCGGGCAGTCCTGCTGCCGGCACGGCTGCTGCACCGAGACCGCGCACCAGGGCCGGCGCGGCTACCAACGGCACGTCAAGCGCACCGAACAGCGCCAGACCGCCCAGGACATCGCCGCCGGGATCGCGGAGTACCTCCTCGCCGACAACCCGGACACCGGTAGGTACGCCCACGGCATCACCCTTGCGCCGTCGGTCACCCACTAGCCTCAGGCACGGGCCCACGGTTCCCTCCCCCCGGGGGACCGCGGGTTTCCCTCTACCGCTGCCAGGTCCCCGGGGCCCCGCTCGCCACGGCCCCGGCCCGCTCCGCCGACCGCATCCCTACCGACACCGGCGATGCCCAGCGCGGTCGGCCGATCCGGCAGCATCCACATGACCATGGGCTCGTGCCCCCGCACCAAGGGCGCGAGCCCATGCGTCCAGCATCCCCCGCAGGTCTGGTAACCAACGTTTAACGCGCCGCCTCCGGCCCTCCGATCCCGGCCGGGCCGCATAGCGCGCATCGGGCATGCGGGTTGTTCCAGCCGTGTGATCCACCAGGGGGTCTACCTGCGGCGTGCTGTCTGCTCTGCGACGGCGTCGAGTGCCAGGTGCCAGGGGTAGGTGGCTGTCTTGTCCTCGCCGGTACGTGGAGGGTGGGGTTCGAAGGCGCCGGGGCCGAGCAGGACGGTGATTCCGGCGGCTCGGAGGGTCTCGACGCTGCGGGTGAAGACACGGTTGGCGGCGAATGCCTGGTTGACGAACGGCAGGACGGCGATGGGAACGCCGAGCCCGGTCAGTTCGGCGAGGACGCTGAGCGGGTAGGTGTCGGCGATGCCGGCCGCCCACTTGTTGATGGTGTTGTAGGTGGCGGGGGCGACGATGACGGCGTCGGCGTGAGGAACCGTGGCCGGTTCGCCTCGGGGACGGTAGGTGCTGCGGACGGGGCGACTGGTCAGGGTTTCCAACGCCGCTATGTCGAGGAAATAGTCGCGGGCCGTCGCGGTGGCGATGAGCTGGACCTGCCAGCCACGAGTGTGGGCCAAGTCCACCAGCCGGCCGACGGCTCCGGCGGGCCCGGCCCCGCAGACGACGACGTAGAGCACCCGGTTCGGTGGGTTCACGCGGGGAGCCCGACACGCAGGGCTAGCTGACGAAGCTGCGGGAGCGGCGGTGCTCCAGGCTGTCCCAGGAGCTGACCGAGGAGCTGGCGTGCCACGGGTCGGCATCGCACCTCTTCAGGGGCGACACGATCGGCTTGGAGGAGGACACGGCCGGCGTCCTGGGTGTTACCGGTCTGGCGGTGGGCCTCGGCTAGATCCAGCAGGAAATTGGCCTTGCGTTCCCTGGGCAGGACGGCGAGGGCTTCGGGATCGATGCTGCGGGCGTAGGTGAGCGCGGCGGCACCGTCGTGGAGGCGGACGAGGGCGGCCAGGCGGTGCAGGGCAACGTTCGTCACGCCGAACGCGGTGGTGCGGTGGGCGTAGCCGGGCCCCAGCGTGCGGGCGACAGCGTCGGCCTGCTCGTGCAGGGCGGTGGCGGTGGCGGCGTCCCCGTCGCTGGCGGCGGCGATCTCGGCAGGCAGGAGCAGCATGCCGTACAGCGACACCAGCTCCGGGTCGCCCGCTAGCTCCGGCTCCATCCGGTCCGCCATCGTGATCAGGACGTCGAGGGCGGTGCGGAGCTGGCCGGACTGGGCCATGGCACGAGCAACACTGCGGGTGGCCCGCGCCAGGCAGATGAGGTCGTCCGACTCGCTGGCGAGAGTGATCGCCCGGTCCGCGGCAAGCCAGGCCACGTCAGTCGTCTCGAACTTCAGCAGCGTGGAGGAGGCCAGCCGGTAGGTCATGACCAGGTGACGGGTGGCTTCTAGACGGGGCGCACCATCGAGGGCGTGAACGGCGGCTTGGGCCTGCCTCATCAGGTCGGGCAGGACACGGCCCATGACGGCGAAACGCGACGACAGCCAGGCGGAGCAGGCGTGGTCGACCTGCGCGCGCAGCCGGGCCAGGTCCGGATCCCGGCCTGTCCGCCTGCCGAGGATGGTGTCGTAGGAACCCAGTGCTGTCCGCAGGGCCTGGACTTCCACCGCGTCGAGGCATTGGGCCGCGCGTTCAGCGGTGTCGTCCTCGGTCAGGGCGGCCACGGAGATGTCCAAGGCGGCGGCTACCCGTTCCAGCATGGGTAAACGCACGAGGGCACGTTCCCCGGCCTCGATCTTGTCTACCCAGCTCACGGAGCGCTCGCAGCGGTCCGCGAACTGGGCGCGGGACAGGTCTCGCCGGGTACGCCAGTAGCGGACACGACGTCCGATAACACGGCTGTCCATGGGTTCCTCGAGCGGAGAGGCGCGTAGAGCCGAACCTGAACACGATGACTGGTTACCCATCGTATAAGGCTGGTCGCCAGTCCGGGTGAGGAGATCCCACGACCACACTCAGACGATCTTGACTGGTCCTGGACTCCCACATTTTGTCCAGCTGAGGCGCCGGGCCGGTCTTTTAGGTTCTGGCCGAGGGACCGCACGTTTCTCGTGGCCCCTTCTGTTCTCCCGCCGGGTCCGGGCCGGTACCAGCGACGGTTCGGGCTCGGCGGGTTCCACCACCACCAGCTTCGAGGACCCTGTGCCTGTCTCCCCTGCCGCTCCGCCTGCTCTTGCTGCCGTGCGTTGGCGACGGCCGTCCCAGCTCAGCACCAAGGCCGTCGACGCGGTCGAGGTCGCGCTGGATGACCATCGGGTGCTGATCCGGTCGAGTTGGGGCCGTGAGGTGCGGACCACCCCGGGTGCGTTCGCGGACTTCGTCGAGGCAGTACGGCGCGGCGAGTATGACGACCTGATCGCGGGGGTGCGGTGATGCCCACAGAGGAGGCGTCGTGGCTGCGGGCGGCGATGGTCGAGCGGATCCTGGCTGCCGAGCGGGTCTCGCCCGCGGTCGAGGCGGCGCTGCGTATGGTGCCGCGGCACCTTTTCCTGCCCGAGAGCTCGACCGAGGTGGCGTACGAGGACAGCGCCGTGGTCACGAAACGGGCGTTTGGTGGGAGCGCGGTCCGTACGGCGCTGCGGCCGTCGGTGGTCGCGGTGATGGTGGAGCAGCTGCGGGTCGAACCCGGACACATGATCTTGCAGGTGGGTGCTGACGGGTACACCGCGGCGTTGTTCGCCGAGCTGGTCGGGTCGGCGGGGTCGGTGGTGATGATCGACCTCGATCAGGAGGCGGTCCACCGGGCCCGCACCTGCCTGAACGCGGCGGGGTACACCGACGTCGCGGCGCTGGTCAGCAACGGGCATTTCGGATTCCCCTTGCGGGCCCCGTTCGACCGGATCCTCGTGACCGCCAAGGCGACGGACATCCCACCCGCGTACATCGACCAGCTCGTGGACGGGGGGCGGATCGTTCTTCCGTTGCAGATCCGGGGCTTGTCGCGGTCGGTCGGGTTCTGTCGAGTCGGGGAGATCCTGGTCTCGGACTCGATACGGCCCTGCACCTTTCCGCGGATGCACAGTGCGGGCGCCCGGGAGCGTGCCACGGTCATCCTCGCGGCCGGGGTCGGGTTGGAGGTCGCCGCGGTCGAGGACGTCAACGCCGACGCGCTGCGGGAGGCACTGCTCGGGCCGCGTCACGTGCTCAGCACCGGTGTGACGGTGCCACCGGGCGACGGTCTGCTGGCGAGCCTGGACTTGTGGCTGGCGACCGTGCGCACCCATTACGGCCGGCTGTATATCGAACAGATCGCGGACCAGCGGACCCCGTTCGCTCCGCCGGTCCCGGGGGGCGTGTCGGCGGTGTGGTCCGAGTGCAGTCTCGCCTACCTCACCTATCCCACCCCGGACACGGCGACCGGCCCGGATCTCGACGTCAGTGTGATCGCCTGGGGCCCGGACCGGTTCAGGCTCGGGGACCTCCTGGCCTACGACGTCCAGGTCTGGGACTCCCAGCGTCGGGGCGGCCCGGACCCCACGATCCGGGTCTACCCCTCCACCCTCGGCTGGGAGTCGCTGCCACCGGGCCGGCTGATCGACACTCCTTCCGCCCAAATCATGATCATCTGGGATTGAGGGTGCGCCGCTCTCCCGCCTCGTCTTGCCCTGATCATCGCCGCTGGGGGACTCTGCCGTGAGTGCCGTGTCATCCGAGACTCCCGCTATCCGGTGGGGTTCCGACGGCAGCGGGTATGCCAGTCACCGACGAGTTCATGGTATTCAGCGCTTTCTGCGACGATGTGCCGTAGGCGATGAGAATATCGTGGCGGGTTGTTCCGATCGCTCAACCGAGACTGACAGGGAGGGGAACGCCGCTCCAGGCGGCAGTCACCGGGCAGCCTGATCATCATTCAGGCGGAAGCCGGTCACAGCTCCTCGCCGTTTCCCTACATCCGACCCGACTTCTTCTTATACTTTCTTCTAATATTAGACTGCTCACCGCCGGGTGGTGTCTTGCGTGATGGGATCATGGTGGTCGCAGTGGACCCGGCCAACACCGCTTGCCCTACCCGGACAGCTGGCCTGCGCTCGCGGCCCCCTGGTCGCCGTGTCGCCGTCACAGATTGTCACCGCGATGGACCATCCGCGAATCCAGCAGGTCGGCATGGCCTACCGGTACGCGATGTCCTGGACCGGCCGTGACCGCCGCCCCCCAGTTATCCCCATCCTGCTGCAGCCTGACCCCGACGACCCGGCCTCCGCCGCACCGATGGCCGTTATGTGCGCAACGGGCCGTATCGGTCGGCTTCCCGTGTACGAGAACGCCGGCTGGCGAGAGCTGACCGAATACGAAGCCAGCAACGGCCGGGTGATCGGAGGTTGGATGGTGCTCGCACCCGTCCGCCGCCGGGGCTACAAGGTGCAACGACTCTGGCTGAACACACCGCTGCAGTACCCACCAAACGGCCCACCGGTTGATCTGACCGCGATCCGCTGGCCGACACACACCCCCCGCCGGGAGCTGGCAAACACCGTGCGGATGTTTCCATCCACCGGGTCCTGGTATTTTCCGGACCCGGATGCGTTGCGGTGGAACCTGCTCGCCTGGGTCCAATGCCGTGAAGCTTAAGTCGATCTTGAATAGTTGATGTTCGCTGTTCGTGGCTGGCGGGTGGTACGGCGTGGCGGCGTGGCATCGGTGCCGCTGGGTGGTTTGGTCACGGTTCGTGGCTTCGATGGTGACTCCGGACCAGGTGTCGGTGGGTGTGCTGGTGACGGCGGTGCCGCGGGACGCGGTGGACGAGGCGGTGGCGGCCTGCGGCGTCGGTGAGCGGCGCAGGGGCGGGAAACTCCCACCCCATGTGACGGCCTATCTGACGTTGGCGATGTGTCTGTTCTCAGAC
>NZ_KB891277.1 GCF_000373365.1 Parafrankia discariae | reverse complement strand
CCAGCAGCACCCGGTCCGGCAGAGGCAACGCCCACGGCCGTCCCGGCCGCCCGTCGGCGATCCGGTCCCCGCCGCGCTGGGCGACGAGACGGACCAGTCGGCGGAACTGGGTCGGCTTCAACCCGGTGAACGGGAAGATCCACTGAGGGTCGGCGGCGGAGATGACCTGCACCCCAACATGATCTACCAGGCAGCCCCGAGGCCCGGCATCCGGGTTACGAAACAGCCTTTAGTAGGGGCCCTGTCCGGAAAAATGGGGCACCTCACCGAACACTGTCACGGCGAACGCTGACAGCGGCAGGGAGGCGATGCCGGGTGTGGAGATCTTCGATCTGTTGCTGATCGCCCGCACGGTCATCCTGCCGGAATGGGGCGTGGCGTACACACGCCGAGATCGGGCTCGGTGCCCGGATGGGCATCATCGCGCTAGTTCCGCGCAAAAGCCACGGTGGAGGAACTGCGGGCGGAGCTGGCGGAGTTCTACCTGCTGCAGGGTTATGTCCGGCTGAGGCGGCATCCGAGGCTATTGGCGGTGTGCGAGAAGATCGCCACGGAGAGCCCGCTGCGGGAGATGTCCGTGCATCATCGCTGATGCCGGCGCCGTGCTCGCGCCGAGTCGCACGACGGTCTGGACGGTGATCGGGCATGGACCGCCGATGGCCGAGACTGACGTCGCCGCAGCTGACGTGACCAGCGACGGTTCGCGCTCTACGAGGGGTGTGGCACCCTACGGGGATGGTCATCGGGGGAGACCGGCCGGTTACGACACACCTCGACGGAGGATGCGAGCCCACAAGATCGACCGGCAACAAGTCCGAACGAGGTGGTCGCCTGCCTCGCCGGAAGCCGGGCCGGCGTTCGTCTGGTCCGGCTGGCGGTGAGCGCGCGCCGTACCAAGGCCGCGGCCGGGGCGTTGCCGGCCGTCGGCGAGCTAGCGATCGTCGACGACACCGCCGCGCACGCCCGCAACCGCCACGTTGTCGTCTCCACCGGCAGCTGACCCGCGCTCCCGCTGGCCGTGCGTCCGGTGCCGCGGGGTCGCCGACGCGGGCTTACATCGAACTCACATCGCGGCCGTCCTAACGTGCGGCCATGCGGGTGCCGGATGGCGGAGGCGACAGGTCGTCCCGGTTCGCATGGCCGGCCCTGTCGCTCGACTCCCTGGAGGCCCTCGACAGTGACCAGATTCGCGTCGGACACCCTGGCCCTGGGGCCGGGCTTCATCAGTGCGGACAGTCTGGCCAAGGCGGGCCTGATCGTGGTCCTTCTCATCGTCTTTGCCGAGTCCGGGCTGCTGGTCGGCTTCTTCCTGCCGGGCGACTCGCTGTTGTTCACCCTCGGCCTGCTGATCTCCCGGGACGAGGTGTCCACGCCCCTGTGGCTCGCCTGTGCCCTCATCGGAACAGCGGCCAGTGCGGGTGACCAGGTCGGCTACCTGTTCGGACGGAAGGCAGGCCCGGCGCTCTTCCGCCGCCAGGACTCCCGTCTGTTCAGGCAGGAGTACGTCGACCAGGCGCACGACTTCTTCGAAAAACACGGCCCCCGCTCGATCCTGCTGGCTCGCTTCGTCCCGGTCGTGCGCACCTTCACCCCGGTCATCGCCGGCGTCAGCGCCATGAGCTACCGGGTCTTCGCCGCCTACAACATCATCGGCGGTGTCCTGTGGGGCTGCGGCGTCACGATCCTGGGGTACTTCCTCGGGCGGATCGATTTCATCCGGCAGAACGTCGAGGCGATACTGATCCTCATCGTTCTGATCTCGGTAGTTCCGATCATGTTTGAGCTTTTCCGTGCCCGGCGCAGGAAGGCCAGGACGGTGCCCGGTCAACACCCGTCGGCCTGAACTCTAGAGTGGATCGGGTCACTTCACGAGCGGAGAGGCGTGGACCACTCGTGCGCATTGACCGAAAAGTACCCGGCTCTCATGGAAAACACATCTCCGGCGGCCATCGTTGTTTTTGTTCCTCGCTCGAGACGGCGTCCGGCCAGAGGCGGACAAACCCACTTCCGGCGGTAACGATGATGTTCTCCACAGGCGCGGCAGCGGGCTGGGCGGTGCTCGCGATCGCCTGCTACCTGCTCAGCGAGATCGGCGAGATGATCTCGATACCCGCGCCCCAGCTGGTGGTGTCGCTGGCCGTCGGAGCCGCACTGGCCCTCACCGGGCTGGTACGCCGCCAGCTACCGACGGCGGCGGGCCGCTCGTCGCAGGCGGTGCTCGGCGCGCTCATGGGTTCCTACCTCGTACCCTCACAGCTGGCGTCGGCGGCAGGGCGGGCCCTGCCACTGGCTGTGGTCACCGTCGCCACGGTGGCCGTCTGCGTCGGGGCCGCGGTGCTGATCGCGCGGAGAACCCGGACCCGTCCGGTCGACGCGGTGCTGGGCCTGATCCCGGGCGGGTCGGCCGCGATCGTCGCCTATTCGGAGGACCTCGGCGCGGACAGCCGTGTGGTGGCCTTCGCCCAGTATCTGAGGGTCGGGCTGGTGGCCCTCTCCGCCCCGATGGTCGTACTGGCTCTGAACGGGCCGGCCACCGGAGGTGGCGGCCCCGGGTCATTTCCGGATCTGGCTCATCCTGTCGACTCCTCGCACCAGCTCGCGGGACTGGCCACCCTCCTGGTCATCTGTGCGGCCGGTAGCCGGGTCGGGCGCGGTGCCCGGCTGCCGGCGCCGTCGCTGCTCGGGCCGATGCTGGTGGCCGCGGTCGTGCTCGCCACCGGCATTGCCCCCGGGTTCGCCCCGGCGGGCCCGCTCCAGGATGTCGTCTGGGTCCTCGTGGGCCTGGAGGTCGGCCTGCGCTTCACCCGCCCGGCCGTTCGGCACATCGGGCGCCTCATGCCGCACCTGCTCGGTGGCATCGTGCTGGTCTGCCTGGCCTGTGCGGGCTTCGCCTGGATCCTGGCGGCCGTGGCCGGTGTGCCCTTCCTGGAGGCCTACCTCGCCACCACCCCCGGCGGTATCAACGCCGTCCTCGCGACCGCGGCCGCCACCCACACCGATGTCCCCGTCGTCGCTGTCGTGCAGAGCCTGCGGCTGTTCCTCATCGTGCTCCTCACCCCGCCGATCATCGGATGGGCGGTCCGGCGGCCGACCCGGCACACCGCCGCACGCATCGCACCGGTGCAGGTGGCCGCGTCGAGTATGGCGGCGGAGTCGGCCGCGCCGACGGTGTCGGCGAAGTCAGGACGGGGGGAGCAGCAGGGTGAAGGTCGCGGGTGCTGAGCTGGTGAGGGTGAGTCTGCCGCCGAGGATCTCGGCTGCGTCGCGCGCGAGGGAGAGCCCGATCCCGGCACCCGTGCCTGTCGTCGCTCCCCGGTGGAACAGGACGTCCGGACCCGCCGTGACCGTCCCCTCATCGATGATGTCGATGGCGGTGGCCGGCCCCGTCTCGCGCAGTCTGATCTCGACGGTGCCACGGCCGTGCTCCCGCGCGTTGCCCAGCAGCACGTCGAGGATCTGGTCGATCGCGGTGGCCGGCAGCAGCAGCGACTGCGTCCCGGGCTCGTTCGTGACGGTGAGCCGACGCCCGTCCCGCGCGAACGCCCAGTGCCAGCGGCGCGCGACGCGGGCGAGGAGCTCGGCGGCCGGGCAGGTCTGCCCCCGGTAGGGAACTCCCGGGCCGGGCCGGGCGAGCCGCAGGACGTCCTCGATCGTCCGGTCGAGGTGGCGGGACTGTTCGAGTGCCTCCTCGACGGCGGCACGCAGGTCGGCCTCGGGGAGGGTCGCGGCCGCCTCGAGGCCGAGCTGCAGGCCGGTCAGCGGGGTGCGCAGCTGGTGCGAGGCGTTGGCGGTGAAGTCACGCTCGCGCTGCAGCAGCTGGACGAGCCGGTCGACCATCGCGTTCTGCGTGGCGGCTGCCTGATCGATCTCGTCGATGCCGGACGGAGCGGCCCTGACCGCCAGGTCGCCGGCGGCGACCGCACGCGCCGTACGGGACAGCGACTCCAGCGGCGCGGCCAGGGCACGCGCCTGCCGGCGCGCGACGAACACGGCGGACCCGAAGGCCACGAGCGCCGCGCCGAGCAGGGCGAGCCAGGCCAGGAATACCCGGTTCCACACCTCGCGGCCACTGCTGGCCGCCCGTACCACCCCCACCACACTTTCGGTGCTGTAGGCGGGGACCGCGACGACGAGGTCCCCACTGGCCTGCTCCTGGACGACAGCGCCGGCGGCGGCACGCCGGGTGGGACCGTCCGCCGGGTCCGGCCCCGCGCCGGCACGCAGCCGCATGGACAGGTCGTACAGCCCGATGCGGGCGTCACTGCTCGGGACGGGGAGCTCCACCGGATCCCCGGCGGCGAACTCGGGGCTCACCCGCACCGCGGCGGCGAGCGCGTCCCGCTCCAGCTCACCGAGCTCGTCGGCGAAGAAGGCCACCCGGGTGGCGATCGCGAGGGGTACCGCGAGCAGGGCGAGCGCCACTGTGACCGCCACGACGGCGACGCGGACCACCTGACGTCTCATTGCGCCATCGTCGCGCCCGAAGCCGCCCGCCGGCCCCGCCCCGATCGGTGTGTCCCGCCCCATCCGACCGGTTTTGCCGTCGTCGCACCTTCGGCTGGCCGGGGTGTTACCACCGGCTTCCTAGCGTCAGGGGCCATGGATACCCGTGACCCCCAGACAGAACCGGGCCGGCTGCGGCGGTTCTTTTCACTGCTGTTGTCCGCCCTGGCCGTGGCCTCGGTCCTGCTCGGCGGCTGCGGCGGCGGCTCCGGCGAGCCCGCCGCGGGCTCCGAGGCGCCTGACGCGGGCGAGGCCAACCCCGCGGGCGACATTCCCGACGACCAGGCGTTCGTCCCGTATCGATCGGCCGGCGGCAGCTTCACCGTCAGCGTGCCCGAAGGCTGGGCACAGACAGCGGCGGGCGAGTCCACGACCTTCACCGACAAGTTGAACCGGGTCGAGATCAGGCGGGTGACGGCGGCCGCGGCGCCCACGACGCAGTCCGTCGTGGCGCGGGTCGAGCCGGGGCTTCGCGCCCAGGTGGCCCACTTCGAGCCAGGGAAGGCCTCGACGGTGTCGCGGCGGGGCGGGCAGGCGGTCCTGTTCACCTACCAGGGGGACGCGGCTCCCGACCCGGTGACGGGCAAGATCGTGCACGACGCGTTCGAGCGCTACGCCTTCTACCGGGGCGGCGTGGAGGTGGACCTCACCCTGTCCGGGCCGGTCGGCGCCGACAACGTGGACCCGTGGCGCATCGTCAGCGACTCGTTCGCGTGGTCACCGTGACGGGCGCGGCCGTCGAGGCACGGGAGCTGTACCGGTTCTACCGCAGCGGCGACGAGGAGACGCTGGCGCTGCGGGGGGTGAGCCTGCGCGTCGAGCCCGGCGAGACGATCGCGGTGGTCGGGCCGTCCGGTTCGGGGAAGTCCACCCTGCTCGCCTGCCTCGCGGGCCTCGACGAGCCCGACGGGGGATCCGTTTGGGTGGGCGGCGAGCGGATCAGCCATCGGCCCGAGGCCGAACGGGCTCGGATCAGGGCCCGCCGCGTCGGCGTCCTCCTGCAGTCGGGGAACCTCCTTGCGCACCTGAGCGTGCGTGACAACGTGCGGCTGGCCCGCCGCGCCGCGCCGCGCCGCGACCGCTCCCGGCGCTGTCCGGACATCGCGGAGCTGCTCGACCAGGTCGAGCTGCTCGACCGGGCCGGCGCGCTGCCCCGGGAGCTGTCCGGCGGGGAGCTGGCCCGGGCCGGGCTGGCGGTCGCGCTGGCCAACGATCCCGATCTGCTGTTGGCGGACGAGCCGACCGGTGAGCTGGACAGCTCGACCGCGAGCCGGATCCTCGCCCTGCTCAGGGCCCGTGCGAACGCCGGCCGCGGGGTCGTCCTCGTCACGCACAGCCAGCAGGCGCTGCGCTTCGCCGACCGGGTGCTGCCGATGCGGGACGGGAGGGTCGGGGAATGACGACCGACGAGGTGCTGGTGCGCTGCGAGGAGGTGTCGCGGACCTTCGGGCGGGGCGCGGCGGCCGTGGTCGCCGTGCATGGCACCAGCTGCGTGGTGCGCCCGGATGACCGGATCGCGATAACGGGACCGTCGGGCTCGGGCAAGTCCACGCTGCTGCACCTGATGGCGGGGCTCGAAGAGCCGACCAGCGGTCAGGTGAGCTGGCCCGGACTCGTCGGGCAGGCGGCGAGCCCCGTGAGCCCGCTACGGGTCCGGGTCCCCCCGCACCGCGTCGGCGTCGTCTTCCAGGGAGCCAGCCTGGTCCCGGCGCTGGACGTGGCTGAGAACACCGGGCTTCCGCTGGTCCTGGCCGGTCTGTCGGAGCAGGAGGCCCGGGGCCGCGCGCTGACCGCGCTGGCCCGGGTCGACGCCGCCGAGCTGGCGGGCCGGCTGCCCGAGGAGCTGTCCGGCGGCCAGGCCCAGCGGGTCGCCGTCGCCCGGGTCCTCGCGCTGCGTCCGCTGCTCGTTCTCGCCGACGAGCCCACCGGCCAGCTCGACGAGGTCACCGGCAGGCAGGTTCTCGACGGCCTGCTCGCGGCGGCGAGCGAGACCGGCGCCGGTCTCGTGGTGGCCACCCATGATCCAGCCGTCGCCGCCCGGCTGGGGAACCGGTGGACGATGACGGACGGCCGGCTGGTGGCCGCAGCGCCGTCCGGCCGCGATCTGTCGGGCTCGTCCGGGGAAGCACCGTGATCGCCGTCTGGGCCGGCGGGCTCGTCCGGCATCGGTCCGGCCGGCTGCTGGCCACCGCGTGCGGGATAGCTCTCGCGGTGGGGCTGGTCGCCGCCCTGGGATCCTTCCTGACCGCGTCTAAGGCCACGATGACCGCCCGGGCGGCGCGCCCGGGAGCCGTCGACTGGCAGGTGGAGGTCCAGCCCGGGGCGGATCCGGCCGCCGTGCTGACGGAGGTCAGGTCCACCGGCGGGGTCCACGCCGCGCTGCCCGTCACATTCGCCCGCGGCACCGGGTTCGAGGCCACCGTCGCGGGCTCGACGCAGCGCACCGGACCGGGCCGGGTCCTCGGGTTGCCCCCTTCGTATCAGGAGACCTTCCCGCGGCAGATCCGGCTCCTGGCCGGGAGCGCCGCAGGTGTCCTGATCGCGCAGCAGACGGCGGCCAACCTCCATATCTCTCCTGGTGGCTCGGTGACCGTCGCGCTGCCGGGCGTGGCCGCGGTCGTCGTCCGGATCGCCGGGGTGGTCGACCTCCCGCAGGCGGACTCGCTGTTCCAGGACGTCGGGGCGCCGCCCCAGGCCCAGCCCGCCGCACCGCCGGACAACGTGATCCTCCTGCCCCGTGCGCTGTTCGACGCGTCGACTGCGGCGCTGCGGGCGGCGGACCCGGCCACCGTGACGACCCAGTTCCACGTCGCCCGGAACGGCCGGCTGCCCGCCGACCCGGCGGCCGCCTTCAACGCGGACGCCGGGGCGGCCCGCAACCTGGAGGCACGTACCGCGGGTGGCGCGCTGGTCGGCGACAACCTCGGCGCCGCCCTCGACGCGGCGCGGCAGGACGCCCTCTACGCCCAGGTCCTGTTCCTGTTCCTCGGGGCACCCGGAGCGATCCTCGCGGTGGTGCTCGCGGCGTCGGTCGCGGCGGCCGGAGCGCCGCGGCGGCGACGCGAGCAGGCGCTGCTGCGCGTCCGCGGCCTGCGGCCCCGGCAGGTCGCCGGGCTGGCCGTGCTCGAAGCCGCCGCCGTGGGGCTGACCGGCAGTGGGATCGGCCTCGCGGTCGCCGCGGTGGTGGGCCGGGTCTCGTTCGGCGCCGCGGCGTTCGGCGCCGGCGCGGGCGCCGCGTTCGCCTGGTCGGCCGCGGCGACACTGCTGGGCCTGGCCTCGGCCGCCGCGGCGGTGCTGGTCCCCGCGCTGCGGGACCTGCGGACCGGCACGGTGCTCGACGCTCGCCGGACGATCGGCCGGCCCGCCGGGGGCGGCGGCCTCCGCTCCGGTCGGCGGGCAGGGCTGGCGGCCCCGCGGACCGGCGGGCCGCTGTGGGCACGGCTCGGCCTGGACGCCGTTCTGCTCACCGGATCTCTGCTGGTGTTCCGCGCGTCGAGCAGCAACCACTACTCCCTGGTGCTGGCCCCGGAGGGCATGCCGCGCATCTCGGTCTCCTACTGGGCGTTCCTCGGCCCGGCGCTGCTCTGGCTCGGCTCGGCGCTGCTGCTGTGGCGGCTGGTGACCCTCGCGCTGACCCACGGCCGCCGGCCGCTGGCCCGGCTGGTCAGACCGCTGACCGGAACCCTCGCCAGCACGACGGCGGCGGGCATGTCCCGCGGCCGCCGCCCACTGGCGAGGGCCGTGGTGGTGCTCGCGCTCGCGGTGTCCTTCGCCGCCTCCGTGGCCACGTTCAACGCCACCTACCGTCAGCAGGCCGAGGTGGACGCCCAGCTCACCAACGGCGCGGACGTCACCGTCACCGAACCGCCCGGCGCCGGCGCCGGCCCCGAGGCCGGGCGGCGGCTGGCCGTGGCCGGGGTACGCCACGTCGAGCCGTTGCAGCACCGCTTCGCCTACGTCGGCTCCGACCTTCAGGACCTGTACGGCGTCCGGCCGTCGACGATCGCCTCCGTCACCGCCCTGCGCGACGCCTACTTCTCCGGCGGCTCGGCCGACAGCCTGCTGGCCACCCTCGCGGCCCGGCCGGATTCGGTGCTGGTCAGTGCGGAGACCGTCACCGACTTCCAGCTCACCCCCGGGGACACCCTGAACCTGAGGGTCCAGGACGGCCAGGACGGCACGCCGCGCACCATCCCGTTCCGGTACGCGGGTGTCGTCCGCGAGTTTCCCACCGCGCCGAGCGACAGCTTCCTCGTCGCCAACGCCGACTACCTCGCGCGGGCCACCGGCAGCGACGCGGTCGGGGCCTTCCTCCTCGACACCGGAGGACGGAGTCAGCCGGCCGTCGCCGCGCGCCTGCGGGCCCAGCTGGGCGCCACAGCAACCGTCACCGACATCACGCAGGCCCGAACCGCGGTCGGCTCCAGCCTGACCTCCGTGGACCTGAGCGGTCTGACCCGCATCGAGCTGTCCTTCGCGGTCGTGCTGGCCGCGGGAGCCGGCGGCGTCGTCTTGGCCCTGGACCTCGCCGAACGGCGGCGCACCTTCGCCGTCGCCACCGTTCTCGGCGCGAGCCGCCGCCAACTGCGTGGTCTGGTGCTGAGCGAAGCCGCCGTCGTCACCATCGGCGGGCTCGCCGGCGGGGCGCTGATCGGATGGGGGGTGTCGCGGATACTCGTCAAGGTCCTGACCGGGGTCTTCGACCCGCCGCCGGATGCCCTCGCCGTCCCCTGGTCCTACCTGGGGGTGACCGCGCTGGCCGCCGGCGTCGCGGTCGCCACCGCAGCGGTCAACGGTGCCCGCCGGACCAGCAGGCCGGCCGTGGAGGAGCTCCGCGACGGCTGACCGCCGCACCCGCTCAGATCTCGCCCCGCCCGCCGGCCCCGCCCGAGTCGGGTGGGGCCGGCGGGGGGCACATACTCTCAGGAGAGTGGCAGTGCAGGCACCCCGCGACCGTACGAGCGTCCTGGTCATCGAGGACGACGCCGTGATCGGCCGCCATCTCGACACCGGGCTGCGCAGCGGCGGCTACCGGACCACCTGGTGCCGCACCGGAATAGCCGGGCTGCTCGCGGCCCGCCAGGCGCCCGTCGACGTGGTGCTCCTCGACCTCGGGCTACCCGACCTCGACGGCGTCGACCTCGCCCGGCAGCTGCGCTCGGAGCTGCCCGATCTGCTCATCGTCATCCTCACCGCGCGCAGTGACGAGATGGACGTCATCGCCGGCCTGGACGCCGGAGCCGACGACTATCTCGTCAAACCGTTCGGCCTGACCGTGCTGCTGGCCCGCCTGCGGGCCCACCTGCGCCGCCGGCCGGCCGTCCGGCCCCCGGCGGCCGACGCGTACCGACTCGGCGATGTGATCCTCGATGTCGCCGCCCGCCGCTGCGTCGTGGGCGGCACCGAGATCTCCCTGCGCCCCAAGGAGTTCGAGCTGCTCGCGGTCCTCGCCCGGCACGCCGGTGACGCGGTCCCCCGGGAGACGCTGATGGCGACGGTGTGGGACGAGAACTGGTTCGGCTCCACGAAGACGCTGGACGTCACGGTGGCCTCGCTGCGCCGCCGCCTGCGCGCCGCGGCCGTCAGCGCGCCAGGCCGCGTCATCCTTCCGGAGATCACCACCCTGCGCGGCCACGGCTACCGGCTCGAGGCCCCGTAGGGCGGCGTGTCCTCACGCCGGATCTCCACCGGTACCGCATCGACGGACATCGACCGAAGGCAGCGGGGTGATGATCGCCCGGGCGCCGCCGTCGGCCGATTCCGCGATTCCGATCCGCCGAGCTTTCAGCGTGATCTCCCGGCGCCGGGTCAGGACGCGCTGACCGGCGCGGCACTGACACTGGGCGTCGCGACCCGCCGTTTCTCGCGGGTGTGGGCGAAACACACCAGGCCGAAGAGGAGCAGGAGCAGGAAGGCCGATGACCCGACGGTGCCGAGAGCGAGCCCGCCTTTGGCTACCGGCTTCGTGAGAAAGTCGCCGACCGTGGCGCCGAGCGGGCGGGTGAGCACGAAGGCGAGCCAGAACAACAGCACGTTCGACACCGCGGGGACGTGTCTGAGGGCGAGCAGCAGAGCGAGGAGCCCGAGGATGAGCAGCGCGCTGCCGGCGTAGCCGAGGCCCGAGCTGTCCGCCAGGAAATCGCCCATGGAGGTTCCGAGGGTGTTCGACACGAGGATCGCCGACCAGAAGAAGCTTTCACCGCGGAGCGAGTCGATGTCGCAGATTGCGAACGTCAGCCCTGTTTTCTTCCACACCCCGAAGATGGCGATCAGCAGGGAGATCAGGATCGCGGCGCCGACCGGATAGCCCAGGCCGAGCCCCTGCGGCCCCCAGCCCAGCGAGCCGGTTCCCTTTGCCAGGTACTTCTCGCTCGCGTCGCGGTTCATGAAGTCCGAGATGGTGGTACCAGCCGTGCTGGTGGACAGGATGACCGTCCAGTAGAAGAACGGGTTGTACGCTTTTGACCGCAGCTGAACGGCAAGAGTCGCCACGAAGACCAGAACGAGGATTACTGTCGTCAGAAAGTAGCCGAGCCGGAGGGTCTGGGCGAGCAGGTCGCCGGCTGTCTCACCGAGCGTCGTCGCCGCGATCTTCATGATCCAGAATGCCAGCGTGATCTCCGGCAGCTTCTTCAGGGCATATCTGCCGCCGTCAATCGGAGGAAATTCGTCAACTACGCCGTCTTTTATCATTTTTCTCCCGGAGATGCTTTTGGTTAAGATTTTGTCCATCCGGAGTTCATACGCCCAGAATCGAGCGGTAAATCGCACGCCCCGCCACCGTCGACCGGCGCCAGCGTGGCTAAAAAAATAATCACGCCCGCATGTGTAAACGGTGTGAGCAAAGCATGTCTAGGTACGCCTTTTCTGGCGACGTAACCATCTTCGGGTGATCCGCGCGCTATCTTTCGGGGGTGGCCGTCCGGCGGCTTTTCTTGACCTCTTCATCGCCGGTTCGGGCCCCACACCACACCGTCCCCGGCCGGGCACTCCGACATACCCCGCGCGCGTTCGCGACCGGCCCTGGCCGGTCCCGCCCGATCCAGTCAAGCAGGAGGGCCAGCGGCGGCAGGCAGACGCAGGCCAGGACGGCGGCCAGCAGCCATCCGGCCACAACGGCCGTGGGCCAGTGCACCCCGAGGTAGATCCGGCTGATTCCCACGGCGAACGCCCACAGACCGGGGACGATGACAGCCGCCGCCCGGGTGGCGGGCCGTCGCGCCCGGCGGTGAAGCGCCGCGGCAAGACCCGCGGCGACCAGGGCCGAGGTGGTGGTGTGCCCGGACGGGAGGGCGAAACCCGACGGGTGGGTGATCCAGTCCGCAGCCGGTGGGCGCGCTCTGCCGACAATGGTCGCCAGGGAGGTCCGGAACAGCTGTCCCAGCAGCAACGCGGCGAACCCGACGATGGCGCCGAGCCACCACCGTCTGCGTCCTACGACCGCAACCGCGCCGGCGAATGCGGCGAGACAGTACGCACAGACACCGGCCCCGGTATCCGTGACCGCGACGGCGACGTCGGACAGCCCGAGGCTGCGATGATCCAACACCCAGCGGTGCAGCCGGACGTCAGGCGGGAACGGTGTTCCGTTTCTGACGGCGACCGCGAACAACAGCGCCGTCAGCGCAGGACCCGCGATGCCGACGACCAGGCGGCGCGGGAGCTTGGCGCGGGACCGTTGCGGGTCGCGTGCACCCGTCTGCGCCAGGATCCGCACGTTACTCACAGTTTCCGGGGCCGGGCGGCGGCTGACTGGCAGGGAGGACGAGGGTGACGACGGCGCCGCCCTCGGGGTGGTTGGCAACCGTGGCGGTGCCGTGGTGTGCCCTGGTCGTCGCGGCGACGGTGGCGGGGTCTGTAAAGTTAGCGGCTCTGCCGCGCATCCGGTGGTGACTGTGTGTTAGCCGAGCAGGATTCGGTGGCGGAGGAGCTGGAAGCCGGCGCGGCCGTGCATCTGGCGCATGATCTTCTTGGTCTTGGTGTTGACGCCTTCGGTGCCGCCGTTGCTGTACGGCAGGGTGAGTGCGTTATTCACGGCGTGCCGGTCGAGGTCGAGGCCACGGGTGTAGGCGTGCAGGTGGGGCAGCTCGGCTGCCCGCGCTGTGGTGATCCATGCGGTAAGGAGATCGTCGTTGCCGTCGGCTGGGGCGAGCAGCGCGGCGAAGCCGCGGACCAGGTTCGCGATGGTGGTCATCTCGGGGGAGGCGGCGGTGAGCTCGCCGAGCCGGTCACGTTGGGTGTCGGTGAGAGCGTCGGGCCTGGTGAGCAGGAGCCGGGTCAGGGCGCGTGGGGAGATCGCGGGCTGGTCGCCGTCGAGCCGGCCTTGGTTGATGTAGCGGACGAGCAGGTTGTGGCTGCCCGTGTAGCCCTGCTCTCGGATCTCGTGGAACAGGCGCAGGACCGGGACCGCGGGGTCCTCGGCCCGGCGGCGCTTGAGGTAATCACGGTAGGGGTCGACCAGCGTCGGGCGGAACGCCGGCGCGCGGATCAGCCGGTCGGGCTCGCCGACGCGGGCGTAGCGCTTGACCGTGTTCAGGGAGAGGTTGAGCCTTCGTGCGCAGTCGAGCAGGCCGACGCCGGAGTCGAGCAGCTCATGGACCTGCTGCCAGCGTTGTCGGGTGGTCTGGGCCGCGGGGTCCGTCGGTGGGCGGCGGACCGGCCTTCGCCCAGCAGGCGCTGTGCGCGGCGACCTCCCGGCGGACGGCCTCGGCGAGGCCATGCCACAGGGCACTGGTGGGCCGCCGGCGAGGTACCCGCGGGTGCGGGTCCTTTTCCGACGGCCCCCAGCCCGAACGACGCATGCGACTTTCACCGCACGTCGCTCTCCGGTGACTATGACGTGAGCTGCGGGATCGGCTTTCCGGTGTGGATGGTGTCGTGGCAGGAACGGCAGACCACGAGGGTCTTGCGTCGCCGTCGTGCCATGTCGGCCGCCCATGCCGGCTGTGGTTGTCCCGGATATGCGAGTTCTGACAGCCGCCGGACGTGGTGCACGGTGATG
>NZ_KB891276.1 GCF_000373365.1 Parafrankia discariae | reverse complement strand
GAAGCGATCATGGCCGGTGGGGGGCCTTCGCCGGAGCGGCGGGCGGAGTTCGGGGCGTTGGCGGTGCCGGAGTCGTACCGGGGTGTGGTGGTGCGTAAGGCGGAGGTGGGGATGTTCGAGGGGCGGGTGTCGCGGGAGAAGGATCCGCGGGAGTCGTTGCATGTGGATGAGGTGGGGACGCCGGAGTTGGGGCCGGGTGAGGCTCTGGTGGCGGTGATGGCGTCGTCGGTGAACTACAACACGGTGTGGACGTCGATCTTCGAGCCGTTGTCGACGTTCGGGTTCCTGGAGCGGTATGGGCGGTCGTCGCCGTTGGCGGCCAAGCATGATCGGCCGTATCACGTGGTGGGGTCGGATCTGGCGGGGGTGGTGTTGCGGACGGGGCCGGGGGTGCATGCGTGGCATCCGGGGGATGAGGTGGTGGCGCACTGTCTGTCGGTGGAGTTGGAGCGTCCGGAGGGGCACAACGACACGATGCTGGATCCGGAGCAGCGGATCTGGGGGTTCGAGACGAATTTCGGTGGTCTTGCGGAGCTGGCGTTGGTGAAGGCGAACCAGTTGATGCCGAAGCCGGGGCATTTGAGTTGGGAGGAGGCGGCGGCGCCGGGGTTGGTGAACTCGACGGCGTACCGGCAGTTGGTGTCGGGGAACGGTGCGGGGATGAAGCAGGGTGATGTGGTGTTGATCTGGGGGGCGTCGGGGGGGTTGGGGTCGTACGCGACGCAGATGGCGTTGCGGGGTGGGGCGATCCCGGTGTGTGTGGTGTCGTCGGCGGAGAAGGCGGCGATCTGTCGGGCGATGGGTGCGGAGCTGGTGATCGACCGGGCGGCGGAGGGGTATCGGTTCTGGTCGGATGAGCGGACGCAGGACCCGCGGGAGTGGAAGCGGTTCGGGGCGCGGATCCGGGAGCTGACGGGTGGGGAGGATCCGGACATCGTGTTCGAGCATCCGGGGCGGGAGACGTTCGGGGCGTCGGTGTATGTGGCGCGTAAGGGTGGGGTGGTGGTGACGTGCGCGTCGACGAGTGGGTTCATGCATGAGTACGACAACCGGTATCTGTGGATGAACCTGAAGCGGATCATCGGGTCGCATTTCGCGAACTACCGGGAGGCGTGGGAGGCGAACCGGCTGGTGGCGCGGGGGTTGGTGCATCCGACGTTGTCGAAGGTGTATCCGTTGGAGCGGACGGGGCAGGCGGCGCTGGATGTGCACCGGAATGCCCATCAGGGCAAGGTCGGGGTGCTGTGTCTGGCGCCGGAGGAGGGGCTGGGGATCCGGGACGAACGGACCCGGGCCCGTCACCTCACGGCTATCAACCGCTTCCGCGGCGTGTAGAACCCGCGCCGCCGCGGCGGCCCTGTCACCGGCCGCGGCGGTGGTGGGCGCGCCGCCGCGACCGGTGGGGCCGGCCGGCACCGCCGCGGGTTCGACCGGATGCGCATTGTGGTCGGGCGGAGGCTGGTAGCCTCCCGGCTGGGAGGAGTGTTCCGGTGCCAGCAGAAATCGTCCGATCCGCCCCGGGCGAACCACCCGCCGCCGGCGAGGCCGAGGAGCACCAGCCCCCAGTCGCCGCCGGCCCGCGGGCCAGGGCGCGTACCCCGGCCCGGGCGACCCGCCGCGAGGAGCTGCTGCGGGCGGCCGCCCGGCTGTTCGCCGAACGCGGGTTCCGCGGCGTGGGCATCGAGCAGATCGGCGCCGCCGTCGGGATCCGCGGGCCGGGGATCTACCGGCACTTCCCCAGCAAGGACGCGGTCCTCGTCGAGCTTCTCGTCGGCATCAGCCAGCACCTGCTCGACGCCGCCCGCGAGGCCCGCCGGGTCGGCGCCTCCGCCCCGGAGACCCTGGACCTGCTCGTCCGCGGGCACGTCGAGTTCGCGCTCGACAACCCCGACCTGATCATCATTCACGACCGCGACCTGTGGAGCCTGCCGGAACCGGCCGAGCGCGAGGTCCGCAGACTGCAGCGGGCGTACGCCGAGCAGTGGGTGGACGTCCTGCGGCAGGTGCGGCCCGAGCTCGACGCGCCGACCGCGCGGGCGCGCACCCATGTGCTGTTCGGTCTGATCAACTCCACGCCGCACAGCGCGACCGATCTGGCCCGGGCCGAGATGGCCGAGATGCTGCACGCGATGGCGCTGGGCGCCGCCCGCGGCTGACCGTCCGCCGCCGGCCTGCCCACGGCCTGAGCGCCGCCGAGCCGTCGGCGGCTGACCGTCCGCCGCCGAGCCGTCCCGGACCGGGCGGAGCGGCCTTCGGTCGCGGGTCAGCTTCCATCATGTCGGGCAAATCCGTCGTAAACGGAATTACGGTGACGGTAATGGAGGGAATGGGGCGGGCGGGTGGCTGCCCGCGTGGCACCCGGCCGCATTCCGTCATCGCAGTTCTTGCGCCCGGAAGCGGGCTTCTCTACGTTGCGTGGAGGTGGCCGGTACGGCGCGGTCGCGACCTGCAGGGGCGACGATGCCCGGCCGACCGCGAACCCGGCATCTGCGATGTCGCCCGAGCCACACCGGTCGGGGATGTGATCGCGCCGGCGGTCGACGCCCGGGTGACGGGCGTACATCGGCGGGAATTCGGCTGGAGGAGTGTATCGATGCCCCAGGGAGCTGCGGCCGCGCCGTTGACCGTCGCGGTGGTCGGATCCGGTCCGTCGGGCTTCTACGCGGCGGCCTCGCTGTTGGACCAGCACGACGTACCGGTCCGGGTGGACATGTACGAGCGGCTGGCCACGCCGTGGGGCCTGGTGCGTTCCGGAGTCGCCCCCGACCATCCGAAGATCAAGGCGGTGTCCAGCGTGTACGCGGCGATCGCCGCGCACGAGAACTTCCGCTTCTTCGGCAACGTCGACGTCGGCAAGGACGTCACCCGGGAGGAGCTGACCGCGCGCTACGACGCCGTCCTGTACGCCGTCGGCGCGCAGACGGACCGCCGGCTCGGGATTCCCGGTGAGGACCTGCCCGGCAGCGTGTCCGCGGTCGACTTCGTCGGCTGGTACAACGGGCACCCCGATTACGCCAACCTCACCTTCGACCTCAGCGGTGAGCGCGGGGTCGTGATCGGCGCGGGCAACGTCGCGCTCGACGTCGCCCGGATCCTCTGCTCGCCGCACGAGCGGCTGTCCCGCACCGACATCGCGGACCACGCCCTCGAGGCGCTGCGCGCCTGCGCGCTCAAGGAGGTCCTGGTCGTCGGGCGCCGTGGTGCCGCGCAGGCGGCCTTCACGACCGCGGAGCTCAAGGAGCTGCCCGAGTTCACCGAGTCCGGGGTGGACATCGACCCGGCGGAGGTCGCCGAGCAGGAGGGCGAGGAGGAGCTGTCCCGTCTGGTCAAGCGCAACCTGGCGGTGATGCGCGGGTACGCGCAGAACCCGGTGCCCGCGGGCGCCCGCCGGGTGGCGCTGCGCTTCCAGCGCACCCCGCTGGAGATTCGCGGCGACGGCCGGGTCGAGGAGATCGTGTTCGCCCGCAACGCGCTGAAGGTCGGCGAGGACGGCTGGGTCAGCGCCGTCGACACCGGCGAGCGGGAGACCGTCCCGACCAGCCTGGTGCTGCGCGCCGTCGGCTACAAGGGCCGGTCGATCGAGGGGCTGCCCTTCGACGACCGCCGCGGGATCATCCCGAACGTGAACGGGCGGGTCGAGGGCGTCGAGCGCGAGTACGTCGCCGGCTGGATCAAGCGCGGCCCGACCGGGATCATCGGCACGAACAAGAAGTGCGCCGGCGAGACCGTCACCCGGCTGCTCGCGGACGTCGCCGACGGCGCGCTGCGCCGCCACGACCGGGGCGTCGCGTTCGACCCGGTCGGCGAGATCGACACCTGGCTGCGTGGCCGCCAGCCGCACCTGGTCACCGAGCAGGGCTGGCGGCTGATCGACGCCGCCGAGCGCTCCCTGGGGGAGTCCGCCGGCCGGCCCCGCGTCAAGCACGTCCTCACCGACGAGCTGCTCGACATCGCGTTGGAGCGCCGGATCGCCTCGTGACGGAACTCGCCGTATGACGGGTTGCGCGGTGTCGACCGGGTTCGCCGGGACGACCGGGTTCGCCGGGACGGCGGGGTTCGGCTCGTGACGGAGCTCGATCCCGAGGAGCGTGCAGTCGTCGACACCGTCCGTGACTTCGTCGACCGCGAGGTCCGCCCGGTCGTGCGCGAGCTCGAGCACGCCGACGCCTACCCCGAGGCGCTCATCGAGCAGATGAAGCGCCTCGGGGTCTTCGGGTTGGCGATCCCCGAGCCGTACGGCCAGGTGGACGTCTCGACTGTCTGCTACGTGCTGGTGACCGAGGAGCTGGCCCGGGGGTGGATGAGCCTGGCCGGCGCGATGGGCGGGCACACGGTGGTGTCCAAGCTGCTGCTGGCGTTCGGGACGGAGGAGCAGAAGCGGCGTTATCTGCCGCGGATGGCCACCGGTGAGCTGCGGGCGACAATGGCGCTGACCGAGCCGGGTGGTGGCTCCGACCTGCAGGCGATGCGCACCACCGCCCGGCCCGCCGGTGACGGCTACGTCATCAACGGCAGCAAGACGTGGATCACCAACGCCCGACGGGCCGGGCTGGTGGCGCTGCTGTGCAAGACCGATCCCACGGCGAGCCCGCCACACCGCGGGATCAGCATTCTGCTGGTGGAGAAGGTGCCGGGCTTCGAGGTCTCCCGGGATCTGCCGAAGCTGGGTTACAAGGGTGTCGAGAGCTGTGAGCTGTCGTTCACCGACTGTCGGGTGCCGGGTGACGCGCTGCTCGGTGGGGTCGAGGGCCGGGGCTTCGGGCAGATGATGCGCGGTCTGGAGATCGGCCGGCTCCAGGTCGCGGCCCGGGCGGCCGGGGTGGGCCGGGCAGCGTTCGACGACGCCCTGCGCTACTCCCAGGAACGGGAGTCGTTCGGCCAGCCGATCTGGAAGCACCAGTCGGTCGGGAACCATCTCGCCGACATGGCGACGAAGCTGACGGCGGCCCGTCAGCTGCTGTTGCACGCCGCGCGGCGCTATGACACCGGCGAGCGGGCCGATCTTGAGGCCGGGATGGCGAAGTACTTCTGCTCGGAGGTCGCGATGGAGGTCGCGCTGAGTGCCATCCGGGTGCACGGGGGTTACGGGTACTCCACCGAGTTCGATGTGGAGCGTTACTTCCGGGACGCCCCGCTGATGATCGTCGGTGAGGGCACCAACGAGATCCAGCGCAACGTCATCGCCGCGCAGCTCGTCAAGCGGGGCGGCCTGCCCTGAGGACCGCCGTCAGGGCAGCAGCCGAGGGACCAGCCGGACGTAGACGACCATGCCGACCACCTCGACGAGGGTCTGGGTGACGACGGCGACGGCGGCGATCGCCAGATCGTCGGGCAGGGCGAGCGCCAGCGGGAGGACCACCAGCGAGTTGCGGGTCGCCCCGGTGAAGACGACGGCGCGGCCGGCGGGCACGTCAAGGGCGAACAGACGGGCGACACCGAGCCCGGCGAAGGCCATCACGATCAGGAACGCGGCGTAGCACGGAACGACGCGGGCCACCTCGCCGAGGCTGCCGCCCATCGCCGGCACCTGGGAGGCGACCACGGTGACCAGCGTCGCCACCATCAACGGCACCATCGTCGCGTCGGTCGCGTCGGTCGCGTCCGGACGGGCGGGGCGGCGCGCCAGGTACGCCTGCGCCGTCCACGCCAGGGTGAGTGGGAGCACGATCAGGAACGCGAACGCCTGGAGGAACGGGCCGGCCTCGACGACGTCGCCGAGGCCGGAGCCGAGGAAGGCCAGCAGGAACAGCGGCAGCGCCAGCATCTGCGCGACCAGCAGCAGCGGGGTGGCGGCCAGGAGCTGGCCGGGCCGCGCGCCGGCCAGCCCGCTGAACACCACCACGTAGTCCACACAGGGGCACAGCAGGACCATCAGCACCCCGAGTCGCAGCGCGCGCTCGTCCGGCAGCAGCGGGAGCATTCCGGCCACGACGAGTGGCACGACGACGAAGTTCACCGTCAGCACCCCGGCCAGGAAACGGCCGCCGCGCAGCGCGCGGACCAGCTCGGCGGCCGGGACCTGCAGGAACGTGACGAACAGCAGCGCACCGAGCACCGGGTTGACGGCGTGCTCGAGCGTGGGGCCGGCACCGGGCGCGAGCAGGCCGAGCAGCACCCCGGCGGCGATGGCACCGAGATAGATCGGCACCTGGTGGCGCTCCATGGCCGCCGCGGCGGCCTCCGTCAACACGGCCTCCTCATCGCACCCTCACCCGCTCGGCGACAGGCGATCCGGGGACCGCCACACCGCCGGCCACATCCCGGGGAATCGGCACCGGGTCGGGCCGAGGGTATCCGGGCCACGCCGCCCGACACCCGCCGGGCGGGCCCGGTGGTGGCCTTCGTTGGTTCCGCCGCGGGCCGGGGAGCAGGATCGCGGGATGGGCGATCCCAGTGGGGCACGGCGGCCTCCCGCCAACCGGCTTCGCACCGGCGGGCTTCCCGTGCGTCGGCTTCCCGCCGGCCGGCGCGCGGCGGCCGACACCGTGGACGCGGTCGTCATCGGCGCGGGGGTGAACGGCCTCGTCGCCGCCAACCGGCTCGCCGACGCCGGCTGGGACGTCGTCGTGTGCGAGGCCGCCGCCGAGCCGGGCGGGGCCTGCCGCAGCGCGGAAGTCACCGCGCCCGGGTTCGGTACCGACCTGTTCAGCGCCTTCTACCCGTTCGCCGCGCGGTCCCCCGCGCTGCGCGCGCTCGACCTCACCGAGCACGGGCTGAGCTGGCTGCGTGCCCCGCGGGTGCTGGCCCACCCCACCCCGGACGGCCGCTGCGCGGTGCTGTCCACCGACCTCGACGCGACGGCCGACTCCCTCGCCGCCTACGCCCCGGCCGACGCGGCGGCCTGGCGGGCGCAGGTCGCGCTGTGGGAACGGGTCCGTGACCCGCTGCTGGAGGCGCTGCTGGCCGCCCCGTTCCCGCCGGTGCGGGCGGGCACACGGCTCGCTCGCACGCTCGGGGTCGCCGACGCGCTGCGCTTCGCCCGGTTCGCGATGCTGCCCGTCCGCCGCTTCGCGGCGGAGGAGTTCGCCGGCGCGGGCGCCGGGCTGCTGGTCGCCGGCAGCGCGCTGCACACCGACCTGGCCCCGGAGTCGGCGGGATCGGCGCTGATCGGCTGGCTGCTGGCGATGCTCGGCCAGGACGTCGGCTTCCCGGTGCCGCGCGGCGGCGCGGGCCGGCTGACCGCGGCCCTCGTCGACCGGCTGCGCTCCCGCGGCGGGGTGGTGCGCACCGGCGCCGAGGTGACCGAGGTGATCGTCACCACCGGCCGGGCCCGCGGCGTGCGGCTCGCCGACGGGACGACCGTGCGCGCCCGGCGCGCGGTGTTCGCCGACGTGGACGCGGTCTCCCTCTACCGGCGGCTGGTCGCCGAGGAGCACCTGCCCGCCCGCCTGCTCGCCGACCTGGCCCGCTTCCAGTGGGACAGCTCGACCTTCAAGGTCAACTGGGCGCTCGCCGGGCCGATCCCCTGGTCCGACCGCCGGATCGCCGACGCCGGCACCGTCCACCTCGGCGGGACCATGGACGATCTGACGATGATGTCCGCGCAGCTGGCGTGCGGGCTCGTGCCGGCCGACCCGTTCCTCGTCCTCGGCCAGATGACCACCGCCGACCCCGGCCGCTCCCCGGCCGGGACCCAGAGCGCGTGGGCCTACTTCCACCTCCCGCAGTCCCCCCGCGGTGACGCCGGCGGGGGCGGCGTCACCGGCCGCTGGGACGGTGCCGACACCGCCCGCCTGGTCGAGCGGGTGGAACGCAAGCTGGAGGCGGCCGCCCCCGGCTTCGGGTCGCTGATCCTCGGCCGCGACACCCAGTCGCCGCGCCGGCTGGAGGACCAGGACGCCGTGCTGCGCGGCGGCGCGCTCAACGGCGGGACAGCCGCCCTGCACCAACAGCTGGTCTTCCGCCCGGTGCCCGGCCTGGGGCGCCCGGAGACCCCGATCGCCGGGCTCTACCTGGCGTCGATGTCAGCGCATCCCGGCGGCGGCGCGCACGGCGGGCCGGGTGCCATGGCGGCCACGGTGGCGCTGCGCGACGCCGGCCCGGCCGGCCCCGTCCGCCGCCGCGCGTCCGCCGCCGCGCACCGGTTGATCTACCCCGCGCCCGCGGTGTCCGGCCCGGCGGGGCCGAGCCCGAGCCCGGGCTCGGGCTCGGTGAACGAGTCCTTGAGCGCCTCCGACACCTCGCGGGCGACCCGGCCGAAGGCCGCGTCGTAACGCAGCGCCGACTCGCGCGGGTAGCCGAAGGGGATCGCGATCTCGGCGAGCAGCCGCCCCGAGCAGGCGGAGAGCACGGCGACCCGGCTGGCCAGCAGGGCGGCCTCGACCACCGAATGGGTCACGAACAGCCCGGCGAACCCCTCCCGCAGGTGCAGGCGCAGTAGCTCGTCACCAAGCCGCTCGCGGGTGATCTCGTCCAGCGCGCCGAACGGCTCGTCGAACAGGAACAGCGACGGGCGGGCCGTGAGCGCGCGGGCGAGGGAGACCCGCATCCGCATGCCGCCCGACAGCGCCCGAGGCCGGTACCGCTCGTAGCCGCCCAGGCCGGTCAGGGCGATCGCGTCCGCCACCAGGCGGTCGCGCCGGGCCCGGGGGACACCGTCGAGTTCGGCGAACAGCCCGATGTTGGCCTCGACCGTCCGCCAGGGCAGCAGCGTCGGGTCCTGGAAGATGTAGCCGGGGGAGCCCGGCCCGGCGAGCACCGCGCCACTCGACGGCGCGGCCAGCCCGGAGGCGATGCGCAGCAACGTCGACTTGCCCGAGCCCGACGCGCCGATCAGCGCCACGATCTCGCCGGCCCCGACCCGCAGCGAGATGTCCTCCAGCACCCGGGTGCCGTCCGGGAACGTCATGCCGACCCGGTCGAACGACAGCGCCGTCCCCGGTGGGGCGAGACCCACGGCCGGGGCCGCCGCGGGTCGGGTCCTCGACCTCATGCGCACATCATCCACGCCCGCGGCGCCTGATCGACGCTGGCGGTACCTGGCTGCATGCTGGCCGTCAAGGCGTGGAAAAATCGGCAGGATACAGACATGCCCGGGGTCGGTGACCCACGGTGAGCGCACCACCGGGACGGCGAGGAGGACAGCGTGTCCAACGTCGGGCCGACCGCGCACCGCATCATGCTGGGAGCGCGGCTCCGGCGCCTGCGCGAGGCCACCGGAATCAGCCGGGAGGACGCCGGGTACGAGATCAGGTCCTCCGACTCGAAGATCAGCCGGATGGAGCTGGGCCGGGTCGGTTTCAAGGTGCGCGACATCGCCGACCTGCTCACGCTCTACGGTGTCGTCGCCGAGGCCGACCGGGCGCCGATCCTCGACCTGGCCGACGAGGCCAACCGGCCCGGCTGGTGGCGGCGCTACGCCGACGTCGTGCCCGGCTGGTCGGAGCCCCACCTCGGGCTGGAGAGCGCCGCGGCGCTGATCCGCAGCTACCACCTGCACGTCGTCCCCGACCTGCTCCAGACCGCGGACTACGCGCGCGCGGCCGTCCAGCAGGCCAGCAACCCGGGCACGATCAGCCCCGAGGCCGTCGCGCGCACCGTCGAGATGCGGATGGCCCGGCAGCAGCTGCTGGCCCGGCCCGATCCGCCGAAACTGTGGTCCGTGATCGACGAGGCCGCGCTGCGACCGCGGATCGGCTCGGCGGCGGTGCTGCGGGCCCAGCTCGCGCACCTGCGAACACTGGCCACCAGGCCGAACATCGTGATCCAGATCCTGCCGGCCGAGTACGGCGGCCACCTGGCCACCGGGGCCTTCACCATCCTGCGCTTCGCCGAACCCGAGCTGCCCGACGTCGTCCACCTCGAGCACCTCACCGGCGCGACAGACCTCGACCGCCCGGAGGACGTCGACCGGTACGAGGAGCTGATGAATCGGCTCAGCGTCGACAGCACGCCCCCGGACCGCTTCGAGGCGCGCCTCGACCGCCTCACGGCGGCGATCGACGGCTGAGCCACAGCCGGGTCACGCCCGGGCCTATCGGCCTGGCGACACTCGGTGGTCGGAAGGCGACTGGGAGCCCGAACGCTTCGTAGGGTTGGGCTGTCCACCGGGCCCGGCGCCGTGTCCGGCCTGGCTTCCGCGCTGGCCGCGTACGCGCCCGGGCCGTCGCCCGCTGTCCGCCCGCAGCCATGGAGGCCGCCTTGCGACGTCCCCTGTCCCGTACCGTCCTCGCCGCCGCCACGGCGGCGGCCTGTCTGGCCCTGGTGGCCGGCTGCGGCTCCGACGACGGCCCCGCCGCCGCGTCCGCGCCACCGGTGTCCGGCGGTGTCACGTCGCCGCCCGCCACCGGCACCGCCGGCAGCCTCGACGTCGTGCTGCACGACGCCTCCGGCGCCGAGGTCGGCACCGTCACCCTCACCCCCGTCGACGGGGCGGTGCGGGTCGAGGGCAGCCTGCACGGCCTGCCCGCCGGCGGCTACCACGGGTTCCACATCCACCAGAACCCGGTGTGTGACCCGAAGGCCGCCGGCGGCCCGTTCAGCACCGCCGGCGGTCATTTCAACCCCGGGGCGACCATGCACGGTGACCACGCCGGCGACCTGCCGCCGCTGCTGGTCGACGAGGACGGCACGGCGCGGCTGCAGGCGCAGACGGACCGTTTCGAGCTCGACGACCTGCGCGCCCAGGGTGCCGCGGTGGTCGTGCACGCCCAACCCGACAACCTCGCCCACATCCCCGACCGCTACACGGCGCAGGGCGCGGCGACACCCGGCCCGGACGAGCGGACCGCGGCGACCGGCGACGCCGGCGACCGCATCGCCTGCGGAGTGATCGAGAAGTCCTGACCGCGCCGCGCGGGCCGCGCCACACCGTGGTACGGCCCGCGCGGCCCGGCCGGCTGCCCGCCCGGCGCGGCCCGCGGCGGCCTGCGGGCGGTCCTTGGTCCCCCGCTCCGGCGGACCAAGGCAGGGTGAACTCGCCCCGTCTCCGGTGACACCGTGAGGTACGACACCGAGGGTGGGGAGGATCTCATGAGGGGCCGTCCGATTGTGTCCAACGTCGTGACCATGGACGTCAACGCCACCTACCTGACCGGCGACGAGGCGGGTAAGCGGGTTCCGGTGCTCGTCACCGCCCGCTTCGACCCGCTCGACCCGGTCGCGATCACCCTGCGTACCCGCATTCCCGACCAGCCGGTCCTTGCGTGGACCTTCGCGCGGGAGCTCCTCGCCGCGGGCGACGAGCGGCCCGTGGGGGAGGGCGCCGTCCGGATCGCGCCGGTGCTGCGCGAGCGCCGGCGGCTGCTGTGCGTCGATCTGCCGGGCCCCGCCGGGCCGGTCACCGTCGAGCTGCCGGCGTCCCGGGTCGCCGACTTCGTCCGGCGGACCTACGAGCGGGTGCCCGCGTCGGCGGAGAGCGCCGTCCTCGGCCTCGACCTGGACCTCGACCTGGACCTCGCGGCTCTCGACCGCGGTTGACCGGCCGGCCACCGGTCGCCCGGGCGGCGGGCCCCCGGCCCGCCGCCCGGCGGCTAACCGAAGGTCAGGATCTCACCGATCGGGCGCCGCGGGGTCAGCGCGGAGGGCACCGCGTCCCGGCGCGGGTAGCCGACCCGCAGGATCATCTGCACGTGCCCGGAGATGCTCAGCATCCGCTCGATCACCGATCGGTACCCGTCGCTGTCGATCGGCTGACCCATCGGCGAGGCGGCCGCGCCGGCCGCGGTGACGGTGAGCAGCACCCGGGCCAGCGCCTGCCCGGCGCGCAGCCTGTCCTCGGCCTGGTCGGCGTCCGTGCCGACCACGACGACGACGGGGCGCTCCACCGACGGCGGCTCCTGCGGGCGCTGGTCGACGGTCGGGGCGAGGCCGGCGTGCGCGGCGCCCACCACGCCGGCCTCGGTGTCGGCCGCCTCGGTGTCGGCGTCGTCCGCGGAGCGCGGCGCCGCGATGCCCGGGGCGCCGCGGGTGTCGAAGTCACGCAGCGGGAAGTCGCTGGCCCGTGCCGGGTGATGGGTCGAGGCCACGCCGGTCGGCACCCCGTCGGCGGTCGGGCCCTGCCCGCGCCGCCACGACGCCAGCTCGGCCCGGTAGGCGGGATCGGCCTGCTCCGCCCAGTCCGCCCGGGCCGCGACCACCGCCGCGTCCAGCCGCTGGTCGGAGTGCGACAGCGGCATCAGCCAGGCGCCCTCGGACTCGGCGGCACGGCGCATCCGGTCGATCAGGTCGCCGGCGAGCGGGCGCGCCTCGAACGGCCGGCGGTCGGTGTGCCGGGCGCCGGCGGCGGAGAACAGCAGCCGGTCGGAGTCCGTCGGCGCCGCCCGCCCGGCGACCCCCATCGCCGCGAGGACCAGCTCACCGGACAGCACCGGCTCCAGCCCGCCGGAACCGGTCGTCTCGGGAAGCAGCTCCACCACCGGCTCGAAGCCGAGTACCCGGAACGCCAGCCGGGCGTGCAGCAGCGCCGCGCCGCAGCTCACCAGGAGCTGCCGCCCGTCCGGGTCGAGGACGGCGAGGCGCCGCTCGACATCCGGCCGCAGTGTCAGCCGGCCCTCGGCGAGACGCCACCGCCAGGGCTGGGTGTTGTGGATGGACGGTGCGAGCGAAGCCGTCGTCACGACCTCGACTGCCACCTCGCGACCGACCCCCGCCGTCACCGACTCCATGATCGCGAACTCCCCTCGCCGTGCGGCGGCGTGTTGCGGGCGCACCGTGACCGGCACGGCCCGGGTCCACGGTAGTCGGCGCCGGGCCGACCGCAGGGTGCCCGACGGGACCATCGTGCCGGCGCGCGGGGGGCCGAGGACGCCAGATCCGTCACGTCCGGGCCGGGCGTCGGGCGGCGCCGGCGGGCCCCGCCGGCGCCACCCGACGCGGACCCACAGGTGCCCGGCGACAGCCGTCGACACCTGTCAAGCCCGGTCGGCCCGCCGCCCGCTCGCCGCCCACCCGTCGCCCGGCGCCGCGGCGCGCCCGCGGCCGCGCCGCGGGGCTCCCGCGCAGAGCCGGAGGTCCCGGCGGCGGCGGCCGATGCGACATGGGCGAAGGGCCTACGGCGCCCGTATGGTCGCTGCCATGGAGAAGATCCGGGTGTTCGTTCTCGATGACCACGAGATCGTGCGTAATGGTCTGCGTCAGACGCTCGCCCGGCATGACGATATCGAGGTCGTCGGTGAGGCCGGGCTGGCCGCGGAGGCGTTGCGGCGGATTCCCGCGTTGCATCCGCATGTGGCGGTGCTGGACGGGCGGCTGCCTGATGGCAGCGGCATCGACGTGTGTCGGGAGGTGCGTTCGGCGTTGCCGGACGTGGCGTGCCTGATTCTGACGTCCTATGACGATGACGAGGCGTTGTTCTCGGCGATCATGGCGGGGGCGGCGGGGTACGTGTTGAAGGAGATCCGGGGCAACGATCTGGTGGGGGCGATCCGGACGGTGGCGTCGGGGCAGTCGTTGCTGGCGCCGTCGGTGACGCGGCGGGTGTTGGAGCGGTTGCGGGACGGGCCGAACGAGGACCCGGCGATGGCGACGCTGAACCAGCGGGAGCGTGAGATCCTGCAGTTGATCGCGGACGGGTTGACGAACCGGCAGATCGGCACGCGGCTGGGGTTGTCGGAGAAGACGGTGAAGAACTACGTGTCGAGCATTCTGGAGAAGCTCGGCCTGGCGAGCCGCACGCAGGCCGCCGTCTACCTGATGAAGCAGAGCGGGGAGTAG
>NZ_KB891275.1 GCF_000373365.1 Parafrankia discariae | reverse complement strand
GTAGCCGCGGGTGCGTAGGTGTTCGACGGTGACGGCGGCGCAGGAGCGTACGTGTTCCTCGCTGGTGCGGGCCGCCGCCGTGACGTCGCCGGCCCGGATCTCGGTCAGTAGTCGTTCGCGGTATTTCGTCTCGTTGTTCTCCCAGGCGGGGGCGTCGTAGTAGAAGCTGCCCTGCAGGACGCCGCCGAGGAAGTCGAGGATCGCGTCGAGGCGTGGTGATTTGCCGGCGGTGGCGATGATCTGGAAGAACCGGCGGTCCAGGCTCCGGCGGCGGGTCTCCTCGCCGGTGGTGGTGATCTCGCGGTGCAGTCGGGCGAGTTCCTCGATCTGCGTCGGGGTGAGGGTGCGCACGGCGCGTCGGGTGGTCATTCCGGAGACCAGGGCGACAACTTCGTAGTGGTCCTCGATGTCCTCGACGGTGACCTCGGCGACGAACGCGCCGCGCCGGGGGACGGCGTCGACGAAGCCTTTCTGTGCGAGTTCGATGAGGGCCTCGCGGACCGGGGCGCGGCTGATCCCGAGCGCGTCGGCGACCTCGTCCTGATCGATTTTGCTGCGTGGGGGTAGCGCGCGGGAGACGATCGCCTCCCGGATGAAGTCGGCGGCCTCGTCCTTGAGGTTGCCGTAGCGCCGCCGACCCGAGGCGAGCCGCCGGATCGCACTCGGGTCGGCGTCACGTGTCGTCACGGGAGGCTCACGTGGCCGTCCGGGGCGGGTGCCCGCGGCGCCGGTGTTCGCCCGTCATGTCCGCGTCCTCCGTCACCGCACCGCTGGATAGTCGCTCGACGCGGCGGTCTCCGCCGCCTCCTTCATGTACCTGACCACGTAGCCGCCGAAGTCCTTGAGTTTCGGGTCACCGTTCGCCCGCTGGTAGCCCTGCTCCAGGACGATCGCCAGCTTCCATTTTGCCAGCACCAGGTAGTAGTCGAAGTCGTCCACCTGCCGGCCGGAACGTTCCGCGTAGAACGCGAGGAGCTTCGAGCGCGGCGGCATGCCGACGAGGTACTCGTTGTCCGAGGGACCGGTCGGGTCCTCCGGCCAGCTGTGCAGCGCCCAGGCGACGTCCAGCTTCGGGTCGCCGACGGTGCCCATCTCCCAGTCGAGGATGGCCGCCAGCCGGGCCGGCGCGCCATGCCGGAACATCACGTTCGGGAACTGGTAGTCACCGTGCATGACCCCGGGGACGAAGTCGAGCGGCCGGTGGCACGCCAGCCACCGGGTCGCCTCGTCGAGCCCGGGGATCTCCCGAGCCCGGATCCGCTCGTAGAAGCGGGTCCACCGCGCGACCTGCCGGTCGTGGTAGCCGTCGGGACGGCCGAGGTCGCCCAGGCCGCGGGCCCGCCAGTCGAGGGCGCCCATCCGCACGATGCCGTCGATGAGCTCGTGGGCCAGACCGCCGCGTGCCTCGAGGTCGGTGTCGAACGGCGGCGCCCACCAGCCCGGTGTGTTCATCACCGACCAGCCGTCGACCACGTCCATCAGGTAGAAGGGACGGCCGATCACGCTCGGGTCCGCGCAGGCGGCGATGCCGTCGGCGACGGGCACGTCGGTCCCGGTCAGCGCCTCGATGATCCGCCACTCGCGCAGGATCCCGGCGTCACGGTCGGCCGGCGCGGCGACGGGCGGCTTGCGCAGCGCGGCGCGGAAGTCGCCCCGGCTGACCTCGAAGATCTCGTTCTGCCGGCCCCCGGAGAGCAGCCGCACCTGGACGGGCAGGCCCGCGCCGGGCAGGTCCCGGGTGTCCATCCACCGGCCGAGCGCGTCGACGTCGAGCGCCGGACCGGTGTCGCTCACCGCCTGGCTCACTGGTCGGCGCCGGTGGGCTCGAGGAACTCGGCCCACTTCTTGCGGGCGGCCTCCTGGCGCAGCGGCAGCCACTGCGTCGGCCACAGGCCCTCCGCCGGCTTGCCGTCCCGGAGCACGGCGCGGGCGACCGTCACCCGGTGGATCTCGCTGGGACCGTCGGCCAGGCCCAGGATCATCGAGCCGGAGAACCACTCGTTGAGCGGCAGGTCGTTCGTCGTCCCGAGCGCGCCGTGCACCTGCAGCGCCCGCTGGGTGATGTTGTGCATGACCTGCGGGGTCAGCACCTTCACCGCGGCGATGTCGTGCCGGACGGCCCGGTAGTCCTTCAGCTTGTCGATGCGCCACGCCACGTACAGCACGAAGAGCCGGAACTGGGTGAGCTCGGCGTAGGAGTCGGCGAGGTAGTTCTGCACCGACTGCTTCTCACTGAGCCGGCTGCCCTTCGTCTCGCGGCTCAGGGCCCGCTCGACCATCATGTCCAGGGCGCGGCGGGCCTGGCTCACGGTGCGCATCGCGTGGTGGATCCGCCCGCCGCCGAGCCGGGTCTGGCTGATCGCGAAGGCCTGCCCCTCGCCGCCCAGCACGTTCTCCTCCGGCACCCGGACGTCGGTGAAGCGGACGAGGCCGTGCGTGCCCTCGCCGGGCACGTCCTGCCCGAACAGGGCCATGTTGCGCTCGATCTCGATGCCGGGGGTGTCGCTCGGCACGATGAACATCGAGGCGCCGTGGTGGATGGCGGCGTCCGGATTGGTGACCGCCATGACGAGGTAGAACGAGGCCCACTTGGCGTGCGAGGCGAAGAACTTCAGGCCGTTGATCACCCAGCCGTCGCCGTCCCGCTCGGCCCGGGTGGTGAACACGCCCGGGTCGGAGCCGCCCTGCGGCTCGGTCATCGCGAAGCAGGAGACGATGTCGCCGTCGAGCAGCGGCTGGAGGTAGAGCCGCTTCTGCTCCTCGGTGCCGTAGTGGGCGAGGATCTCGGCGTTACCGGTGTCGGGCGCCGCCGTACCGAAGATCACCGGCCCCCAGGCCGCCCGGCCGATGATCTCGTTGAGCAGGGCGAGCTTCACCTGGCCGTAGCCCTGGCCGCCGAGCTCCTGCCCGAGGTGGCAGGCCCACAGGCCCTGGTCGCGGACCTGCTGCTTGAGCGGGCCGACGATGCGCCCGATGACCGGGTCGATCGGCCGCTCGAAGACCTGGTGCCGCCACAGCGCGTCGAGGGGTTCGACCTCCTCCCGGACGAAGCGCTCCGCCCAGTCCAGCTTCTTCTGGTACTCCGGCTCGGTCTCGAACTCCCACACGGCGCGCCTCCAGTGATCCCGGGATTGCTTTCTCAAGTCGACAATATATTATTTGCCAGGTGACGAGCAACGCCTCCCCCTCGACGCCCCGCCCGCTGCCGGCGCTGGACGGCCTCAACGCCTTCTACTGGTCCGCGGGCCGCGACGGCGTCCTGCGGTTCCAGCGCTGCCAGGACTGCGCCTCGCTGGTGCACCCGCCGCAGCCGGTCTGCTGCTACTGCCACTCCGACCATCTCGGGGTCACCGAGGTCAGCGGCCGTGGCACGGTCATCGGCGTCACCGTCAACCACCAGCCGTGGGAACCGGCCTTCCCACCCCCGTTCGTCGTCGCGTCGGTCGCGATCGACGAGGACCCGCGGGTCCGCGTGATCACCGGCCTGGTGGACCTCCCGGCCGAGGAGGCGGCCGTCGGGCTGCGCGTCCAGGTGCGGTTCGAGCCGGCCGGCGACGACGTGTGGCTCCCGCTGTTCGCCCCGGCGCCGGGCGAACCGGGCCCGGGTCCGGGTCCGGGTCCGGAGCCGGACCCGGGCGACGGGCCGCGACGGGGCCTGGCGTTCGGGCCCCTCCCCGACGACGTCATCGCCCCGGCGGAGCACGGGCGGCACGTGCGGCCGATGGTCCGCACTGACAAGTTCGAGGACCGGGTGGCGATCACCGGGATCGGCATGTCCCCGGTCGGCCGGCGGCTGATGCTGCCGCCGCTCACACTGGCCGCGGCCGCGGCCAGGGCGGCGGTCGCCGACGCCGGCCTGGAACTGTCCGACATCGACGGGCTGTCGACCTTCCCCGGCGGGGAGCTGATCGGCGGCTTCACCGAGGGCGGGGTGACCGCGCTCGCCGACACCCTGGGCATCCGGCCCACCTGGTACAACGGCGGCTCGGAGACGTTCGGCCCCGGCGGCGCCGTCGTCGCGGCCATGCTCGCGGTCGCCAGTGGGCTGGCCCGGCACGTCCTGTGCTTCCGCACCGTGTGGCAGTCGACCTACGCCGCCCAGCAGCGGGCCGCCAACCCGGGCGGCGGCAGCCCGTACGGCATCGGCGGCCGGGGCGGCCGGATCACCGGGCCGCAGGGGTACATCGCGCCGTACGGCGTCGGTTCCGTCGCCATCAACCTCGCGATGATCGCCTCGAACTACTTCCACCGCTACGGCGCGACCCGCGAGGCCCTCGGCTGGATCGCGATCAACCAGCGGGCGAACGCGGCGCTCAACCCGCAGGCCGTCTACCGCGACCCGATGACGATGGACGACTACCTCAACGCCCGGCCGATCACCACACCGTTCGGCCTGTACGACTGCGACGTCCCGATGGACGCGAGCCTCGCCGTGATCGTCTCCGCGGTGGAGACCGCCGGCGACCTGGCCAGCCAGCCGGTGTTCGTCGAAGCCGTCGGCACGCAGATCACGGAGCGGTTCCTCTGGCACCAGAGCACGACGAGCCACGAACCGCAGACACTCGGCCCGTCCGCGCACCTGTGGTCGCGCACCTCGCTGCGGCCGGCCGACGTCCAGGTCGCGCAGCTCTACGACGGCTTCACCTTCAACTGCCTGTCCTGGTTGGAAGCCCTGGGCTTCTGCGGCATCGGTGAGGCCGCCGACTTCGTCGCCGGCGGCCACAACATCGCCCGCAAGGGCGGAGTCGTCGCGCTCAACACCCACGGCGGCCAGCTCTCGGCCGGCCGTACCCACGGCATGGGCATGATCCACGAGGCGGTCGTCCAGCTACGCGGCCAGGGCGGCGAGCGCCAGGTAGACGGCTGCTCCGTCGCCGCCGTCAGCACCGGCGGGCTCGCCCCCGCCGGCGCGATGCTGCTACGCCGGTCCTAGGAGGGATCTTGACGAAGAACCAGCGGACGCCGGCCGGGACCACCGGGACCGCAGGGACCGCAGGGACCGCAGGGACCGCAGGGACCGCAGGCGGTCTGGAGCCCGAGTTCGCCCGGATGCTCGACGCCCTACGGGTCCTGCAGGACACCGTGAGCGGCGTCGACCTACCGGCCGACGTGGCGCGGCAGGCCAGCCTGGACATCGAGCGGCTCAGCGGTCTCCTGAAGCCCTACCAGGTGGCCGAAACCCTGCAGGCCGCCGGCCGGACTCCCGGCATCGGGGGTCGCGCGCACGCGCTGCTGCCGGTGGTGCACGTCGACGAGGCCGACGACAACCGCCTCGTCGGGCACGTCACGTTCGGCCGGTACTACCTCGGCGGCTTCGGCACCGCCCACGGGGGAGCCATCCCGCTGATGTTCGACGAGGTGATGGGGCGGCTCTCGAACGCGGGCGGCCGGCCGATGGCACGGACTGCCTACCTCAACGTCAGCTTCCGCGCCGTCACCCCGATCGACGTCCGGCTCCGCGTCGAGGTCCGGCACGACCGGGAGGAGGGCCGCAAGCGGTACCTGACCGCCGCGCTCTACGACGGCGAGACGGTGACGGCCGACGCCACCGCCCTGTTCGTCACCCTCCGGCCGGGCCAGCGCTGAGGTCCGTCCGCGCGGCGGGGCGGCGTCCGCGCGGACGCCGCCCCGCCGTCTTCCCTTCTCCCGCTCTCCGTGGCCGCCCCCGCCGCGCGTCAGATCTCGAGGGGCAGCTTGTGGAATCCCCGGATGGTGGCGGTGTGGATGAGCTCCGCCCCCGACATGTCCACGTGCCAGTCGGAGAAGCGCGCGAGGAACTCCTCCAGGGCGATCCGGCCCTCGATACGCGCCAGCGCCGCCCCGAAGCAGTAGTGGACGCCCTTGCCGAAGGTGAGGTGCGCGTCGATCTTGCGGTGGATGTCGAACGTGTCCGGGTCCGGGAAGACCCGCGGGTCGCGGTTCGCCGCGCCGGTGAGCAGCGTGACGATCTTCCCCTCGTCGACGGTCCGCCCGTGCAGCTCGACCGGCTTCACCGTCACCCGGACCTGGATCGGCGACGGCACCTCGAAACGCAGCGTCTCCTCCACCGTGTTCGCGACGAGGGACCGGTCGGCGACGACCTCGGCCCGCTGGGCCGGATTGTCGGACAGCACCTTGCCGAGCCACCCGATCAGCCGGGCCGTGGTCTCGACACCGGCCGCGTAGAGCATCCCGACGTAGTTCAGGATCTCCGCGTCGGTGAGACCGCGTTCCTCCTTGGTGAACACGTCGGTGAACCGGGCCTGGATCAGGGTGGTGAGGAAGTCGTCGGCGGGATTGGCCTTCCGGTACTTCAGGAACGGCGCGTACGGCTCCCCGATGCTGGGCAGCCGCTGCTCGTCCTGCGGCTTCTCCTCGGTGAGCCTGGCCGACTCCTCGACGTGGTCACGAAGGTTCAGCAGGTACTCGTCGGGGATGCCGACCAGGGCACCGATGACCCGCATCGGCAGGTGGCTGGCGAAGTCCTGCATCAGGTCGAACCGGCCGCTGCCGACGAGCGGGTCCAGGTACTCCGCGCACAGCTCCCGGATCCGGGCCTCGAGCACCTGCACCCGCCGGGGGGTGACCGCCCGGCTGAGGATCAGCCGGTGCATGTCGTGCTGGGGCGGGTCCTCGGCGATGAACAGACCGGGCGGGGTCGGGATCCCGGCCTTCACCATCTCCATCAGGATGCCCTTGGAGGAGGTGTACTTCTGCCAGTCGACCGACGCCTCCTCGACGTCCGCGTACCGCGTCAGCGCGTAGAAGTCGTACCGCTCGTTGTAGTAGAGCGGCATCTCCTCGCGCATGCGGGTCCAGACCGGATACGGGTCCTGGTCGATGGCGAAGTCGTACGGGTCGTAGTAGATGTCGGTGGCGGCGGTGCTCACGCGGGCTTCCTCTCGGCGTGTGCGGGTACGGCGGACGTGGGCGGGGCGCTCGGCGCCGCGAGGGTGTGGACCGCGCCCGGCACGGCGACGCCCGAGGGCCGGGAGCGTAGGACGCCGGCGGTCACACCGGCTCGCAGAGGGCCTTGACCTGGAGGTACTCCTCGAACCCGAGCTTGCCGTTCTCGCGGCCGATCCCGCTCTGCTTGTAGCCCCCGAAGGGGACGTCCGGCCCGTAGTAGATGCCGCCGTCCACGATCATCGTGCCGGCGCGGATCTTGCGGGCCACCGCCTTGGACCGCTCGTGGTCACCGGAGAACACCGCGCCCGACAGGCCGAAGATGCTGTCGTTGGCGATGCGGATCGCGTCCGCCTCGTCGTCGAAGGGCAGCGCGACCAGCACCGGCCCGAAGATCTCGTTGCGGACGATGTCCGAGTCCTCGGGCATGTCCGCGAACAGCGTCGGCTCGAAGTAGTAGCCGCGCTCGAGGTGCGCCGGCCGGCCGCCGCCGATGACCGGCGTCCCGCCGGCCGCCTTGGCCCGTTCGACGATGCCCTCGACCCGGTCGCGGTGGCGCTCGCTGTTCAGCGGGCCCATCAGGTTGTTCGGGTCGAGCGGGTCGCCGTACGGCATCATCGACAGCATCTGCGCGGCGAGCTCCACCCCCTCCTCGAAGCGCGAGCGCGGCAGCAGCAGGCGGGTCAGCGTCGCGCAGCCCTGCCCGGCGTGGATGCACACCATGAAGGTGGACATGCCGATCGCCGTGCGGAAGTCGGCGTCCTCGAAGACGATGTTCGCGGACTTGCCGCCCAGCTCCAGGAAGCACTTCTTGATGGTCTCGGAGCCCAGCTTCATGATCCGCCGACCCACCGCGGTCGAGCCGGTGAAACTGATCAGGTCGACCCGCGGGTCGGTGATCAGCTCCTCGCCGCGGTCGTTGGCCGCGCTCGTGATGACGTTGAAGACGCCGGGCGGGATGTCCGTGTGCTCCGCGACGAGCTTGCCCATGGCGCTGGCGCACCACGGGGTCGTCGGGGCGGCCTTCAGCACCACCGTGTTCCCGGCGGCCAGCGCCGGGCCCACCTTCGCCAGGTTCACCTGGGTCGGCTGGTTCCACGGCGTGATCGCGCCGACCACCCCGTAGGCCTCCCGCTCGACCCACCGGTGGGCCCCGAAGCCCTCGATGTTGCCGTGCCCGAAGTCCTGGGTGAACTCGTACTTCTCCAGCATGTCGGCGACCCACCCGAGGCCCTCGACCGGCATGTCGTAGGTGGAGCCGGCCATCTTGGTGGGCAGGCCGACCTCCGCGGTCGCCATGGCCTTGTACTGCTCCGCGTGCTTGGCCATGGCGTCCTGCAGCTGACGCAGGCAGCGCACCCGGAAGGCGGTGTCGGTGCTCCAGCGGGTCTCGTCGAAGGCCTTGCGGGCGGCGGCGATGGCCGCGTCGACGTCACCGGTGGAGGCGTCGGCCGCGACACCGATCGAGGACTCGGTGGCCGGGTTGATGTTGTCGTAGGTGGCCCCGCCCTCCGCGTCCACCAACTGGCCGTCGATGAGCAGCTTCGCGGCGTTGAGACCGGCGTATGTCATGTCTTCCTCCTGTCAGGTGAGCCGCGCCTGCTCGCGGCGGACGACCGCGGAGACGGCCCATTCGGTCTGGCTCTTGCGAGCCGAGGCGGGCGGCTGCAGACAGTCGGGGGTGGGGACCGTGCGTCCGGGCTGGACACTCCCCGACCACGTGACGGTCCTGCCGTCGTCCTCCTGGAAGGTCAGCTCGGCGACCGAGCCGTCGAACGAGCCGCCGCGCGGGCGGTCCAGCACACGCCATCCCTCGCGGCGCAGCACCTCGACCTCCAGTGCCTGCACCTGGGGGCTGTCCAGACCGGAGCAGCCGCGGTAGCGATCGGCGACGGCGGCGAAGTCGCCCTCGCGGCTCAGCACCGCGTCGACCAGGCCGAGGTCGGCGAACGCCCAGCCGGTGCCCTGCGGGAGCACGAGCGCGACCGGGGCGAAACGGTGCCCGCCCAGGTGGCTGGTGCGCCACAGGTTCACGCCCGCGCGCGGGCCGGGCGCCGCGAGCCGGACCGCCAGCCCCGCCCCGAGCCGGCCGCAGCACGCGTCCCGCCGGCCGTGCCCGCACACCAGGACGTCGACCGCGGGAGCCTCCAGGCTCGACGGCGCCGGATCGGCGGCCGCGGCGACCAGGGCGGCGACGGTGTCCGGCAGCGACGGGCCGGCTGTGGTCTCGAAACGTCGGTAGCCGGCGAAGCCCGGGTCGCCCAGGTCGCCCGGCGCGCCCGGTGCTCGGGCGTGCAGGATCACCCGGCGGCTCTCCGCCGGGGTGTCGGGGTCGACGGGCATGACCGCCTGCAGCCGGTAGCCGGCGGGGGCGATGACGGGCGCGACCACCGCGGCCTGCGCGGTCTCGCCGACGTCGTGCGGCCACGGCAGCGGGATCTCGACGAGCAGATAGCCCGGGTAGGTGCCGGCGGTCCCCGCCGGGGAGAGGGAGCTCGCGCGCGCCCAGTCGCTGCATCTGACCTTCGCGTCGCGGTCGAGGCCGAAGAAGGGGGGCTCCGCGGTCGTCGTCATGTGCTCAACCCACCGGGTCGGGGGCGACGACCTGGTCACGCAAAGCCGGCGCGACCCGCGGGCTGGTCCGCCAGTCGACGACGCCCTCGTCCCCGGGCATGCCCATGGGCATGCCGTCGTCATGTACCCAGCCCCAGTGGGCGTGGTTCAGCTCATGCAGCGTGAAACAGGCGTTCAGTGCTGTGTAGAAGCCCATGTGGTCGACGCTCTGGTTGACCGATTCCTTGATCAGAAGCGCCGCCATGGTGGGCATGGCGGCGATCCGTCGGGCGAAGGCCAGGGCGGATTCCTGGAGTTCATCCGGAGGGAAGATCTTGGAGACCATCCCGAGGCGCCAGGCCTCCTCGGCGTCGATGGAGTCACCGGTGAGGAGAAGCTCCTTGGCCTTGCGCGGGCCGAACTCCCAGGGGTGCGCGAAATACTCCATACCGCACATACCGAGCCGCGTTCCCACCATGTCCGCGAACGTCGTGCCCTCGGCGGCGACGATGAGATCACAGGCCCACATCAACATGAGCCCGGCGGCGTAGACCTCGCCGTGCACGGCGGCGACCGTGATCTTACGCAGGTTGCGCCAGCGGCGGGTGCTCTCGAAGAAGTGATGCCATTCCTGCAGCATCAGCTTCTCGGCACCCTGCCGGGTACCGCCGTTGACTCCGGCCGAGGGATGCCGGTTGGGCCCGGGCGCCATGTCCTCCCGGCCCTGCCGCGAGCCCATGTCGTGACCCGTCGAGAACATCGGGCCGTTTCCCCCGAGGATCACGACCCGTACCGCGTCGTCCTCCTCCGCCCGCAGGAACGCCTGCCCGAGCTCCACCAGAAGCCCTCGGTTCTGGGCATTGCGCGTCTCTGGACGATTGAGCATGATCCGCACGATCGCACCGTCGTCGAGCGACTCGTACGTGAGGTAGCGGTAAAGCGAATCGCTCATCGGAGCCCTTCTGTCCAGGACGCGCGAGATCCTCCGCGCAATGTCGGCCGGATGCCGGTCGGGCGGATGTCCGGCGAACCGTTTAACTCACGGATCATCTACCTGGGCCGTCGCCGTCCATATTTACACTAGGTTGAAGTACATGTACTGTCAACCCGGCCTGCTGGGAGGGAGGATGTGGATGAAGGTTGCGCTGACCGTGTCGGACTTTCCGGACCGGGCGGAGATGGCGCGCCCGGAGGGTGTGACACAGGGTGCGCCACCCACATGGAATACCAGACACGACGCACGGCTTCGAGGCCCGAACACAGCTGACGGGCGAACCCGGAGGTTCACAGATCATGACTGACGGACAGGCATTTCGTTACGACGGCAAGCGGGTCGTGGTGGTCGGCGGCGCCACGGGCATGGGCGCGGCCGCGACCAGGACGGCCGCCGGCCTCGGCGCCGAGGTCGTGGTCCTGGACCGCGCCCCCGTCGACTATCCCGTCGCGCAGTTCCTCCAGGTCGACCTGGGTGACCGCAAGCAGATCGACGCCACCCTCGACGAGCTGGACGGCCCGGTCGACGCGCTGTTCTCCGCCGCCGGCATGGCCGCCGGCCCGGCGGTGATGCGGGTCAACTTCATCGGGCACCGACACATCATCGAGCGGATGGTGGCCGAGAAGACTTTAGCGGCGGGATCGGCGATCTGCCTGATCTCCTCGGTGGCCGGACTCGGTTGGCAGAACCACCTGCCGACGCTCGTCGAGTTCCTCGCCACTCCCGACTTCGAGTCCGCCGACAGCTGGGTCAGTGCCCACGAGGGCACCAACAGCTACATGTTCAGCAAGCAGGTCATCAACGCCTATGTCGCCCGCGAGGCCTACCCGCTGCTGAGCAAGGGGGTCCGGATCAACGCCATCTGCCCCGGCCCGACCGACACCCCCCTCGCCCAGGCGAACAGCTGGCTCGGTTTCGACAAGCAGTACCGCGAGGCGACCGGCACCACGCCGCTGCTGGCGGAGCAGATGGGCGACGTGATGGTCTTCCTGAACAGCCCCGCGGCGAGCGGGATCAGCGGCGTCAGCCTGCTGGTCGACTCCGGGCACGTCATGGCCTCGATCGGCGGGTCCTGGGAGGCGGGCCGACCGGTGATCGAGTTCCTGATGACCCAGAACGCGATCTGACCACCGCACCCGACGCCCGCCCCTGACTGACAAGCGTCCGGCCCCGGTACCGACTGTCGGTACCGGGGCCGGTTTCGTCGGGCGACTAGCCCACCGAGGCCGGGCTGGTCACCGGATTCGGGTTACGGGAGGGGAACGGCGCGACGTCGAGCAGCGAGAGCACGCCCGGCGGGGCCTCGCACACCCGGGGCACCGCGTTGACCACGCTCATCGCCGAGGCGACGGCGATCGGGTCGCCGACGTAGCCGGCGGGCGCGGAGAGCTTCATGTCCAGCTGGACGCTGGGCAGGCCGACGACCTCCGTCCGGTAGCCGTCACCGCGGAAACCCAGCTCGGAGAAGTCGTTCTCGCGCAGCTTCTCCACGTGCTCGACGATGACCGCCGGCCGTCCGTCGATGATGCCCTTCACCCGGTAGCGCAGCCCGGAGATGGTCCCGACCGGGATGTGCCCGGACGCGACGTCGAACGTCTCGTCCGCGTAGATGAAGTCGTGGTCCTCGACGATCTTCTCGATCGTCCCCCCGATCGCGTCGGCGATCAGGTGCAGCGTCGTCGCGTGGTAGCTCGTTGTCACACCCGGCTGCAGAATCGGGATCCGGTCGACGTCGTTCTGGCCGAAGCCGAAGAACTTCGTGATTCCCGGGCCCTCCCAGAAGCCGTTGTTCATGAACTGGTACATGTGGACGCTGGTGACCTCACGGGTCAGGGTCAGCGCGGACAGCGCGAGCCCCGCCGTTCCGTAACCGGGGTCCATCCCCACCGTGAGGAAGGACGTGCCGCCGTCACGGCAGGCCTGTTCGAGTTCCCGGTAGAGCTTGTCGTCCTGGGCGCGGGGATACACCAGCGTCGGCCACCAGAGGTTCACCACGTTCTTGCCCGACCGCAGAATCCGCAGCAGCTCCCCGAACGTCTCCGTCGGGTCCTCCACCCAGTTGCGGCCGACCGCGAAGACGACGCAGTCCGCGTGCTCGGCGAGCAGGGCGTCCCTGTCCCGGGTCGCCCGCACGCCCAGCGGAGGTAACCCGCACAGCTCACCGATGTCGCGGCCGTCCTTGTCCGGCGAGTGGACCCAGGCACCCGCCAGCTCCAGATCGGCGTGGCCGAGGATGCCGGTCACCGCCTCCCTGGCCACCGTGCCGGCCGTCCACTGAATGACCCGATAAGACACGATCTCCTCCGTCTGTCAGGACCGGTTTTCGACTCGGTTGGCTGCGCCTGTCCCGCGGCCGGCCGCGCGGCGGCGGGCACACGGATGTCAGCGATGCCGGTGAAGTTGGTGAAGTCGGTGAAGTCGGTGAATGTCAGGTGATGGCGCCGTCGATTTTGAGTTTGATGATGGTGTCGTCGGTGTGGCCGAGTTCGTGGAGGAGGGTGTCGGTGTGTTCGGCGAAGAGGGGGGCGCGGCGGGTGTGGGGGGGTGTGTTGTCGAACTGGACGGGGTTGGTGACGAGTTGGCGGGGTTTGCCTTCGCTGTCGGTGAGGGTGGTGAGGTAGCCGTTGGCGTGCATCTGGGGGTCGTTGAGGATGTCGTGGGGGTTCTGGATGGGGGCCCAGGGGCCTTCCATGGTCTGGAGGTGTTCGGTCCAGTGGGCGAAGGTGTTCGCGGCGATGGCGTCGGCGATGTACTGGCCGGCGTCGGCGGCGTTGGCGCGTAGGGCTTCGGCGGTGGTGAAGCGGGGGTCGTCGATGAGGTGGTCGAGACCGAGGTGGTGGCAGACGTCGGCGAAGTAGCGGAACGCCTGGGGCATGGTGAAGTTGATCCACCGGCCGTCGGAGGTGCGGAAGTGGCCGACGGTGGGGTTCCCGACCGTGTTCATCATGGTCTGGTTGAGCGGGATCGGGGTTTTGCTGGCGCCGGTGAGCGCGGCGTTGCCGAGGTCGAGGGCGAACGCCCAGGCTCCCACGGACATGAGGGAGACGTCGACGACGGAGGTCTGCCCGGTGGTGGCGCGGCCGTAGAGGGCGGCGGCGATCCCGCCGGCGATCGTCATCCCGCCGGTGGAGTCGCCGTAGGCGCCGGCGGGCATGGTGACCACGCGGGGGGAGTCCGGGGGGGTGACACCCCAGGCGCTGCCCATCCGGCACCAGAACGCCGACCCGTCGTAGCCGCCCTTCTCCGCCCACGGCCCGCGCTGGCCGTGCGCGGAGCCCCGCACGTAGATGATGTCCGGGTTGGCCTTGCGGATGTCGGCGACGTCGAGGTGTAGCCGGGCCCGCGCGGCCGGCAGGAAGTTCGTCAGGAACACGTCGGCGTCCCGGCACAGCTCGAGCAGGATCTCGTACCCGCCCGGGGTCGCCAGGTCCAGGCCGATACTGCGCTTGCCCCGGTTGGGATGATCCATCAGCGGCTGGAACGTGCCGTCCTTGGGATGGTTCACCATCCCCCGCTGCGCGTCCCCGGCCTCCGCGTGCTCCACCTTGATCACATCGGCGCCCCACTCGGCCAGGACACCCCCCGCCGCCGGAGTGAACGTGAACTGGGCGACCTCGACCATCTTGACGCCCGCCATAGGTTGATGCACTCCGCCGCTCTCCCTTCCACCCGCACCGCGACGCCAGCGACGCCCGTGTGCGCCTGTGAACTCGACCGGACGGCACCCAGACGCCTCAGGCACCTGCACAAGGCCCCGCCCCGCACACCATAGTTAGACCGAGTCAAAGAACGCAAGAGGGCCCCGACCCACCCCCACACCCCCGCCGACCCACCACACCCGCCACCACACCCGCCACCCCGACCCACCCGCACCACACCCCCCGCCAGGTCAAATCGAGGGTTGTGTGACCTGCGCCCACCTGCTAAAAAGTAGACCTCACAAATTGCACTCAGTTGAAACTCTGG